>NZ_MAEK01000004.1:0-55699 GCF_009933265.1 Enterococcus sp. JM9B
TAAATCATATCAGATTGACAAGTGATTGTCAACTAAAAGTTTGAAGTTTTTTTCGTTTGAACAAAAGTGTTTAAAACGAATTTTCTTCGGCTGCTTAACAGCGACTTTGTTATTTTAGCAATCTGTTTGCCGTCTGTCAATCACTTTTTTAAGTTTTTTTCAAACTTTTTTAATTGCTGTTCTCAAGCGTTGTTTCTCTCTTGAGGACATGTAATAATATACCAACTAAAACACGTGAGGTCAATGGATTTCTTGTGCTTTTTTCAACTTTTTTTCATATCCGATTGTTTATTTCTTTCCAGCTGATAATCATTCGTTATTTAAGCTTTTTCATGCAAAATTAACGGGTAAAAAGCGGAAATATCTAGTGAAGTTTTCTATTAAAAAAACCTGCCGATCATTGAAATCGACAGGTTTTTCTATTTTACCTCATTGTTGGGAACAATAGGACGTCGCGAATCGATTGCGCATCGGTCAACAACATGACTAGTCGGTCGATCCCGATTCCTAGTCCTCCTGTTGGCGGCATACCATATTCTAATGCCTCTAGGAAATCTTCATCCACCCCATGGGCTTCATCGTTTCCTTGTTCTCGTTCTTTTTCTTGGTCCTCAAAACGCGCTCTCTGATCGATAGGATCGTTTAACTCAGTGAAGGCATTGGCAAATTCTCTGCCTACAATAAATAGCTCGAAGCGATCGGTAAAGCGACCGTCATCCGGATTTTTCTTCGCCAATGGAGAAACTTCTACTGGGTGACCATAAACAAAAGTTGGTTGTTGCAGTGTATCTTCTACGAATGTTTCGAAAAATTCATTGATGATGTGTCCTACAGTCATCGCATCAGTAATCTCAACATGATGTTTTTTAGCCAATTCACGAGCTTCGGCAACAGTCATTTCTTGCCAGAAGTCAACACCGGTTTGCTCTTTGATGGCATCGACCATGTGGATCCGTTTGAATTCAGCTTCCAGGTCAACTTGTTGCCCGTCATAGCTGATGGTTGCATTACCAAGAACCTTTTGGGCGGCGTTGCGGATAATTCCTTCTGTCAGGTCCATCACATCACGGTAATCGGTATAAGCAGTATAGACTTCGAGCATCGTAAATTCTGGGTTATGGGTCGTGTCGATTCCTTCGTTTCGGAAAACCCGACCAATTTCATAAACTTTCTCCATGCCACCGACAATCAGACGTTTTAAATGCAATTCCAAAGCGATACGCAAATATAGGTCCATATCCAATGCATTATGATGGGTCGTAAATGGACGAGCAGCTGCTCCGCCGGCTTGATTGTGCAGAACCGGTGTTTCCACTTCCAAATAGTCCAATCCATCTAAATAGCGACGGATTTCGCTGATAATTTGGCTGCGTTTGGTGAAACGGTCAAAACTTTCCCGGTTGCTGATTAAATCCAAATAGCGTTGACGGTAGCGTTGTTCAACATTCGTCAAGCCATGGTATTTATCAGGCAATGGGCGCAACGCTTTTGATAAAATCGTGATTTCTTTGGCTTTGATGGTTACTTCACCGGTATCGGTTTTCATGATTTCACCGGCTACACCGAAGAAATCTCCAAGGTCAGCGTGTTTGAAAACATCATAAGCTGCATCTCCGACTTGATCTTTGCGAACGTAGATTTGGATTTGTCCTTCCCGATCTTGCAAATGGGCAAAGCCGGCTTTGCCCTTGCCTCGTTTGGTAATGATGCGGCCAGCGATACTTGCTGAGAGATTCATTTCCGCTAATTCTTCTTTTGTGCGTTGGTTAAATAATTCATGCAATTCTGCGGAGTTATGGGTCCGGTCGAAACGCTTGCCGAAAGGATCAATCCCCTCTTCTCGCAACTGTTCCATCTTTTGACGACGAACCAGCATTTGGTCATTTAGTTCTTCTTGTGTGTGTTGTTCCTCTGTCACGAGTGTTCCTCCATTCTGTTTTCTGTTCTTTCTTATAATGCCAATGATGGCGAAAAAAAGCAAGACGATTTAAGCTTTTCGTCTTGTTTTTTATTCTTTATGCAGCTATCTTGCTACCGGATGCTGTTCGATTTTTTCTACAAAAGCATCAAGGAGATCAATGATCGTGTGTTGGTCCTCCGCTTGATTGATAGCCACTTTAACTTTTGCCGCGCGAGGAATCCCCTTTAGATAGTAGGAAGCATGCTGACGAAACTCTCTGGCAGCTACTCCTTCTCCCTTTAAATCCACCAAACGTTGCAGATGTACCTTCGCTGTTGCGATTTTTTCTCTTGGCATAGGTTCGGCCATCAACTCTCCAGTTTCCAAGTAATGTTGTGTGCGATGAATCATCCAAGGATTCCCCAAAGCTGCCCGACCGATCATTACACCATCGGCACCGACTTCTTCCAGCATTCGTTTCGCATCTTCCGGGGTTTTTACGTCACCATTCCCCATAAATGGAATCGTGATATTTTGTTTAACTTCTTTTAATACTTCCCAATTTGCCACACCTTCATACATCTGAACCCGTGTCCGTCCATGCATGGCAATTGCTGAGGCACCGGCTGCTTCTGCCGCTTGGGCATTTTGAACGGCAAAAACATGCTGATCATCCCAACCAATACGCATTTTTACTGTCACGGGAATATCGACAGCAGAAGACACCGCATGTACCATTTCATACACTTTATCGGGATCCAGCAACCATTTTGCACCCGCTTCTGCCTTGATGACTTTGTTGACGGGACAGCCCATGTTGATGTCGATGATATCTGCTTGAGTATTTTCCTGAACAAAGCGCGCTGCTTCAACTAAGGAGTCCTTGTTTCCGCCAAAAATCTGAACACTCAATGGATGTTCCCGTTCATCAATATACAGCATCTCCAAGGTTTTTTTGTTACGAAAATGGATACCCTGGTCGCTAATCATTTCGCAAACGACTAATCCGGCACCAAATTCTTTGACGGTTACACGAAAGGCCGCATTGGTAATCCCTGCCATAGGGGCAACAACAACGCGATTGGGAATCTCTACATTCCCGATTTTCCATGTGTTGTTCATTTTTTCCCTCCCGCTTCTTCCTTTAATGCAGCTAAATCTTCTTCTGTGTACTGATACTTATTATTGCAAAAAGCGCAAACTGCTTCGGCACCATGATCTTCCTCGATCATCGCCTGAATTTCATCTGGTCCTAGAGCGATGATTGCTTCTGAAAATTTTTCTTTTGAACAGTCACAGGCAAATTGCACGTCAATAGTGTCCAAAAATTCCACTTTGGTAGCTGGCAACAGACCTTGTAAAATATCTTCTGGCCGTTGTCCTTCATCCAATAAGGTGGAAATTCGCGGCGTTTCCTTCAACGCCATCTCAATTGCCTCAATTACGGCTTCATCTGCTCCCGGCATGATTTGGATCATGAATCCTCCGGCCGTTTTGATGGAATCATCTGTATTGACTAACACGCTTAACCCAACGGCAGAAGGAATTTGCTCGGATACGGCCAAATAGTAAGTAAAGTCATCCCCCAGCTCTCCTGATACAATCGGTGTTTGACCGGAGAAAGGTTCTTTCAATCCCAAATCCTTGATGACGGTGAACATTCCTTGGGTTCCAACTGCTCCTCGGACATCAATCTTTCCCTGTTCATTCAGAGGCAAACTTAAATGTGGATTTTTGATATAGCCTTTGACGTCCCCGTGACCGTTACTATCGACGATAATCGCCCCGGCAGGACCATCTCCTTGAATCTTGATAGTTAATTTATCTTCACCTTTAACTGTAGCTCCCAGCAACAAGCCGCCAACCAGCGCCCGTCCTAAGGCAGCAGAGGAAGTATTCCATGTATCATGACGCTTTTGCGCTTCGGCAACTGTGTGAGTCGCGCTGACTGCGTATGCGCGAACAAAGCCGTCGTATGCTAATGCTTTTACTAAATAATCTTTCATGGGATCAATCGCTCCTTTTGATTTTACTTATGAATCATACTAGGAAGCGACTTTTTTTTCAACGTTGCCGGTTCAAAACAAATAAAAAACTTAAAAAATCCAGCCAGAGGGACGGATTTTCCGTCTTCTGGCTGGATCTGTCATTTCTTATTGTTCATCTTTTGGTTGATCGGAATCATCTTTTGTGCGAACTTCTTCAGCTTCTGCGTCAAAGTACTCTTTTGCTTCTTCAAAATCAGATTTTTCAGCGGCTTGTTTTTCCGCATCCTTTTCTTCCAAGGCACGTTTTGCTTCTTCAAAAGTTTGTGCTTTTTCGCTTGGGTATTCTTCTTCTGTTCCTTCCGGCATTTTACCTTCTTCAAACAGTGATTTGATTGCTTTCGCATCCAAGGTTTCATGTTGCAACAATTTTTCAGCAATCAATTTGTGTTGTTCGCGATGCGCTTCAATGATTTCCCGCGCTTTTTCATGGGCTTGATTCAAGATGCTTCGTACTTCTTGATCGATCTCATAAGCGACTTGTTCCGAGTAAGCTTTGGTTTGACCGTAGTCACGACCGACAAAGACTTGATGATTGCCTTCATATTGAACAGGTCCAAGTTTTTCACTCATCCCGTATTCAGTCACCATGCTGCGAGCCAAACCGGTTGCTTGTTCAAAGTCATTGGAAGCACCGGTAGATTGAACGTTGAAGATGATTTCTTCTGCTGTCCGTCCACCAAGCAATCCAACGATTTGTTCAAACATATCGTCTTTGGTCATTAGCATTTGATCTTCTCTTGGCAAGGCGATCATGTATCCACCCGCTTTTCCACGAGGGATGATCGTTACTTTATGCACCACTCGGGCACGGCTTAAGACCAAACCAACGATCGTATGCCCTGCTTCGTGGTATGCCACCATTTCTCGTTCCCGTTTGCTGATTACGCGATCTTTCTTTGCTGGTCCAGCAATAACACGGTCTTCGGCTTCATCCACATCAGAAGCATCAATTTTCTTTTTATTTCGACGAGCAGCAACTAATGCCGCTTCATTCAAGACATTCTCTAAATCTGCACCGGCAAAGCCTGGTGTTTGTTGCGCTACGACTTTCAAATCAACGTCATCCGCTAACGGTTTGTTCCGAGCATGAACCCGTAAAATCGCTTCACGGCCTTTAACGTCTGGACGACCCACCAAAATTTGACGGTCAAAACGACCTGGACGTAGCAAAGCAGGATCTAACACATCGGAACGGTTGGTTGCGGCGATGACGATGACGCCTTCGTTGCCGTCAAATCCATCCATCTCAACCAATAATTGGTTCAAGGTTTGTTCCCGTTCATCATGACCGCCGCCCATACCAGCGCCACGTTGACGACCAACGGCATCGATTTCATCGATGAAGATAATTGCTGGTGCATTTTTCTTTGCGGTTTCAAAGAGGTCACGGACACGACTTGCTCCGACACCAACGAACATTTCTACAAAGTCTGAACCAGAAATTGAATAAAACGGTACGCCTGCTTCACCGGCAACGGCTTTTGCAAGCAAAGTTTTACCAGTTCCGGGAGGTCCTTCCAGCAAGACACCGGCTGGGATGCGGGCGCCAAGTTCCACGAAACGCCGCGGATCTTTCAAGAATTCAACAACTTCTACTAGTTCTTGTTTTTCTTCTTCTGCTCCGGCAACATCAGAGAAGCGGATACGGTTGGCTTTTTTGTCAGCTTCTTTGGCTTTGGATTTGCCAAAGTTCATGACACGGCCGCCACCACCGCCGCCACCGCCTTGTTGGCCCATCATCATATAGAAGAAAAAGATAATGATTACCAATGGCAGGAAGCTCATTAACAGTGAAAGCCATACGCCGCTGTTTGATTGTTCTTTGATGACTGTTTTCACATCGTTCTCACTGGCTAAGTCCGTCACTTCGCTAAGTGTGGAATCATTTGGTAGAACGGTTGTAGAAAAACTGGTTGTTGGTGTATCTGTGTCTCCCCAAACAGACAGCCCATTGCTGTTGCTGACCGTTTGTTTTTCTTTGTATTCACCGGTAATTTTGTAAACACCATTTGTTGGCTGGACGGAAAATTCTTTGATTTTGCCATCTCTTAATTGTTCGGTAAATTTAGAGTACTCGATGTCTGGCGATTGCTGGCTGCCGTTTCCAAAGATGAAATAGACGACCATGACCATCGCAAGGAGCACGAGTACATAGTATAAGGTATTTTTCAGCATACCGTTATTTTTCTTATTCATGCTTGCCCTCCCTGGCTATTCTTTTATCAATACTGACCATTACATTGTACCATATCTAAATTGAATTCTAGCATTAATTTGACTGATAAACGCTAGGTTTTAAAACTCCTACATAAGGAAGGTTGCGATATTGCTCAATGTAATCTAAACCGTATCCGACCACAAATTCATTTGGCACGTCAAAACCGATATAATCTGCTTCGATATCTACCACACGGCCTTCTTGTTTATCTAACAAGGTCACGATTTTTACTGATTTAGCTTTGCGGTATTTGAACAGATCCACTAGATACGCAAGGGTGCGGCCACTGTCAATGATGTCTTCCACGATTAACAGGTCACGACCTTCAACATTGGTATCGAGGTCCTTCAAAATTTTTACTTCTCCTGATGAAACGGTTGCCTTACCGTAACTGGACACGTCCATAAAGTCCATCTCCAAGTAACAATCCATCGCACGAACGATATCTGCCATAAAATGGATTGAACCTTTCAAAACGCCGATTACTAGCGGGTTCTTTCCTTCGTATTCACTGGTCAGTTCTTTCCCCAACACGTCACAGCGAGCAGAAATCTCTTCTTTGGTAACTAAGATTTTCTCGATATCTTTTTCTAACATTTTCTTCTCCTTCCAATGCTACTTCCGATATTTATAAAGAAGTCTGTAGTGTATTTTATCAGTTTCCTCGGCAATACTCAAATAAGAAAAGAGGACCGGTAGAATTGCCACTATGCGTTGTTCCTCATCTTCCACCAGCCAAGCCCGTTCCCGTTGTTCATTGGGTATTTTTTTATCGATAAACACACGACTGACTTTTTTTCGCAACGCTGGAGTCAGCTGAATCCTGTCTCCTGCCTTGCGTTTACGGATTGTTACCATCGTGGAAAAGTCTACCGGTAAAACTTGACTGAATTCTGACCAAAATTTGACTTTTTTGGGAATTTTCCCCGGTTGATCACTGCGCCACAGCGCCAACCATTCATTTTCTGACAAAAAAAGGCTTTCGCCTAACCGCATTTCGTGGCATTTCAGTGCTTCTTGGCTTTGATTTTGCTGCAAAGAAAAGCGGTCATAGGTTTTGATAACTTGCCAATCTTCCTCAAAATCTAAGGTCCACTGGGCTTTCTCACTATTTAGCTGCTGCAAAATTTTCATCAGCTGCTCTTCACTGGCACCGATTCCCAGTTGTTTGCGACTTTCCATAAAGAAATATTGCAAATAAAAATAGCGTTGAGCAGGCGCATTCGCCAAAAAATCAGGCAAGGCAAACTGCCAATCCGCTTCTCGGTGGACGGCTGTTTCAAACCATGCTTTTTGCTGTTGTGTCACCCAGTCTTCTGCCCAAAGCAATTGCTGAGACAATTGCTGAAAATGCGGTAAAATCTGTGGATTTTCTTTTTTCAACAAGGGAACCACCTGATGCCGCAGCCGATTTCGCTGCATATCCAACGAAGAATTGGTTTCATCTTCATAATAGAAGATTTTTTTTTGCTGGGCGTAGGTTTGAATTTCTTCTTTGCTGAAGGACAGCAGGGGACGAATCAGCTTTCCGCCAGCAAAAGATTGGCTAGGACGGATTCCGGCAGCACTTTTCAAATTGCCTTCCCGCATCATTTTCATCAGCATCGTTTCCAATTGGTCATCACTGTGATGAGCTGTCATCAGAGTATCAAAATAATACGTCTGCATCAGCTGACGAAAAAAATCATAGCGAAATTGCCGTGCCGCATTTTCCATCCCGGCGATTGGCGGATTTTCCCAGCGACGAACATAACAGGGAATTCCTTTTTTTTGACAATAGTCCTGCAAAAACTTTTCTTCCTGCTGTGACGCCTCCCGCAACTGATGGTTGATATGAGCCACAGCGATGGTGCAGTCGATTTTTTGACTGACTTTTTCCATCAAATCCAGCAAAACCATTGAATCTACCCCGGTAGAGACCGCCAGCAAAATATTTCGCTGTGGCTCCCAGTAGCCCTCCTGATTGCCCCGCTGCCAAAACGCTGTTTCTAATTCCACACACTTCACCTGCTTTTTTTAAGATTCTATCCTTGATTGAATGACAGAAAAAAATCCGAACTATCGTAGAAAGCACTCCAAAGCGCCGCAGTTTTGCGACAAGGACCAACCGGACCGCAGGAGCAATATTCTATATAGTTCGGATTACATTTGATTTTGGTAATCATGGGTTCAAAAACTTCTAATCAGGAACGAATAGGTCTGATTTCTTTATCTTTGAACGAATGAATACAACTTCATTCCGCCTTTGTTTCACTCTCTGCAAAACAAATTCAGCTATTAGTTGCGACGCCCGCCGCGGCCACCGCGTTTTCCTTCAGTATTGCGTTTCAAAGATGTCAGACGGTCATCGCTGTCTTTCAAAAATGAACTCATCAATGAATCGAAGTCTTGTTTATTGGCAGCATTCATTGGGCTTTGCCCACGAGAAAATGATTTCTTTTGTACGGGACGGCTGCTGCGTGGTTCTTTTTTTACAAATTCACGTTTTTCTTGCGGTTGTTCTTGCGCTTTGCGAATTGATAAGCCGATTTTCCCGTCATCTCCAACAGAAGTAACCAATACCGTTACTTCATCGCCAACCTTCAACACATCATTGATATCTTTGACAAAGCCATTTGATACTTCGCTGATGTGAACCAACCCGGTTTTTCTATCCCCTAAATCGATAAACGCACCAAAATTTGTGATACCAGACACTTTTCCTTGTAGCTTAGCTCCTGCTTCGATTGACATATAAAAACTGTTCCTCCTAGTTTTTTCCCTAAATATATATTTCACTACTCATTGGTAGTAGTAGACGATTGTGATTCGCTTGTTTGATTGTCTCCTTCTGGCAAAGGATAGACACTTTCTCCGTCTTTTGAATAAAAGAAACGGCTGCGGGCTAATTTTGCCACGTAGTCATCGTCCTTCAACAGGGAAACATCATGTTGGAGCTGGGCAACCGTTTTGGCGGCCTCTTCCTGCTCAAGCACTGCTTCCTGCTTGATTTCCCGGAGTTCTTGCAAACGTTGATGGTCTTGAAACAATTGAAACCCGACAAACACAAAAACGGCTATCGCTGCAATAAAAATCGCACCTAAGCGTCGGCGACGAAAAACAACTTGCTGATGTTGTTCTTTGTATTTTGCATACTGAGCCTTTGCATAAGCAGTGTCAAGCGTCGTAATGTTGTTCTCGTTTTTCATCGCATACTCTCTCCATCTCTCGTGATTGTCGTTCTCATTATACCAACATCAAGATAGCTTGTCTAATCTAATTCGCATGACTTTCTTGACGTGTTTCCGAAATAATTTCGTACATTTTTTCTGCATCTTCTTTTTTCGTTGATTCATGCAGTTCGGTGACTTTGATTTCCAAGAGTTTGTTGCCAAATTGAATCTTTACAAGGTCGCCGATTTTTACGGTACTGCTGGATTTTGCCAGCTTGCCGTTGATCTGGATTCGCCCTTTGTCTGCCACTTCTTTAGCAACCGTTCGCCGTTTGATGATTCGCGCGATTTTTAAAAATTTGTCTAAACGCATCGTTTTTAGCTCCTTTTAAAACGTAATATTTTTTTCCCAAATGGCAGTAATAGCCATTCTCTAACAGTAAACAGGCGCAATCGAATCGCGCTGCCGATGAAAAAGACGACGCCAATCGCCACTCCCACCACACTGATTCCCAGTGCCTGCAATCGGTGTTGGACATTACCAAAAAGAAATGCCACACCGCTATAATAAACCAATATACTACAAATCATGATTCCAATACAGAAAATCAATGTTCTGCCGAATTTTCGTTCCCGCCAAAAAGCGTTTAGACGAGCATCTTCTTTTTTGATCAGTCGCTGTAAAACTATCGCTAAACCGGCCAACGTTCCTAAGCTGGCACCCACCGTCCCAAATAGCGCCGTCAATCCCCAAGTGGCAATACATTTCACCAAAAGACCCAACCCGGCTGCTTGGATTGATGTGCGGAAGCGGTTTTTGCTTTGGGCAATACTTTGATAGGCTTGGATCATCCCCATCAAAAACACGGAAAAAACAAATAGAGTCAGTGTTTCATTTCCGGAAAAATCCTTGAACAGGGCAAAATTCACATAGGGCAGTAATAAAACCAGGCCCACGGAAGCCGCCAACGCAATACTCGCCGTCAAACGCAGATAAATTTTGGCGGAATTACGAAACAGGCGTTGATTTTCTTGGTGAAGATACCCCGTCAATGCCGGCAAAAAAGTCGAACTTAATGCTGTTGCAGCTACGAGTCCCAACTGTACTAATGGCTGTCCCCGATCGTAAACACCCTTGGCGATTCGTGCCGCCTGTTGTGTCAGTCCGTAGGTTTCCAACGCATTGGTAATGACAAAGGAATCAATCAGCTGAAATAAAATCAGCAGACCACTATAAATAAAAAGCAGACCGCCTTCAATTAAAAAACGTCGCCGTAAGTCCGGATCTTGAGGAGAAAAAAGCGGCAAACGATTCAAACCTAACGTTCGGCCATGAATTTTTTTTTCGTAATGGGCTAAAATCAGCCACGCGGCAGAACCGCCAACCACTGCCCCAAGCATGGCGATTGTTCCGGTTTGATAGATAGATAAACCAAAATGGCGAAAAGCCCAAGCCGCAAGCAATATCACACTGACCCGCAGCAACTGTTCCACCACCTGCGAAACAGCAGAAGGTACCATTTGAAGATTCCCCTGAAAATTCCCCCGATAAAAGGCCAACGGAGCAACCAATAAAAAGGCGAAGGACACCACCCGAATCAACACTGCTAACTGGGCATTTCCCATCAGGTAAGCGAAAGCTCCAGCACCAAAAAAAGTAGCTCCCCACAGCAGAACCGAAGTCCATAAAACCAATGGATACAGTTTTTCCATGCCTTCTCGTTGCGCTTTTAGCGTAGGCTTTTCTGCAATATATTTGGAGATAAACTGCGGCAGCCCGGAAAGCGCCAGCGTCATCGCCATGCCATAGATTGGATAAACCTGCTGGTACACATAGAAGCCTTCATCCCCCACCACGTTTTGAAAGGGAACTCGATAGACTGCACTCAGTAATTTCGCCACAAAAGATGCCAACGTCAGCACGAAGGCCCCTTGCATGACTGTCTTCATTTGATTTTTTGCCACAAGTTCGCCTCCGCTCTTTTCTGATTTTTACATGGATTGCTCGTTATTCCGGTTTTTTTGTTTTGTATTTTTCTGCCCGTAATGCTTTAACAAAAGACTGAATTTCTTGCAGCCAGACAATCTCCGACATTTTTTGTGGAATCGTCAGTGTAATCTGCATTTTTTCATTGCTAACTCCCAACGCCGCTTTCAGCTTCGTTGCCGTCAACGCTTCAAACAATTGCTCAACAGAATATGTTTTCGTTCCCACCTTGCTCAACACAAAACGCAGCTGCTGCTGTTCCTTGCGAATCGTTTCCAACAGGGCGCGGTCGCCATCCATCTTGATTTGTCCGATTGTCAGCAAATGAGCCACTTCATCAGGATACTCACCAAAACGATCTAACAAATCATCTTGAACTTCATCCAACATTTCTTCTGTTTCCAATTCGCGGATTCGTTTGTAAATCTCGATTTTTTGCCGTTCATCTTCAATATAGGTTCCCGGCAGATAGGCATCGATTCCCAAATCGATTTCCACGGAGGTTTTTTCGGTTTGCGTATTCTTTCCTTGTTTTCGTGCCACAGCTTCAGACAGCATTTGGGAGTACATATCAAACCCAACGGCATCAATAAAGCCATGCTGCTGTGCTCCCAACAGATTTCCCGCACCCCGAATCGACAAATCCCGCATTGCAATTTTAAAGCCGGAACCCAATTCCGTAAAATCTTTGATGGCTTGCAGCCGTTTTTCACTGACTTCATTCAATACTTTTTGCTGTTCATACATAAAGTAGGCATAAGCGACCCGATTTGACCGACCGACACGTCCTCGCAATTGATACAGGGTGGATAAACCCATATAATCAGCATTTTCAACGAATAACGTATTGGCATTGGGAATGTCAACACCGGTTTCGATGATGGTGGTAGTGACTAACACGTCATACTGCCCCTCGATAAAATCAAACAGCGTATTTTCTAATTGAATTTCCGTCATCTGACCATGTGCAAAACCGATTCGAGCATCCGGCACCAGCGCTTGGATTTCATCAACTTTTTTCTCAATTGTAGCAACCCGGTTGTACAAGTAGAAAACCTGTCCTCCCCGAGCCATTTCCCGCAAAATCGCTTCACGGATTGCACCGGGATTGGTTTCCATCACATAGGTTTGAATGGGGTAGCGGTTTTCCGGCGGCGTTTCGATGACTGATAAATCACGAACCCCCAGCATCGACATGTGCAACGTACGGGGAATCGGTGTTGCCGTCAACGTCAAGACATCGACTTGTGAACGAAGTTGTTTCAACCGTTCCTTATGCTTCACACCAAAACGCTGTTCCTCATCCACTACCAACAAACCTAAATCAGAAAACTGCACATCTTTTGACAATAGACGATGGGTACCCACCACGATATCCACTTGACCGGTCCGTAATTGTTCAATGGTTTCTTCCTGTTGCTTTTTCGTACGGAACCGACTCAGCAAACCGATATTTACCGGAAACCCTTCAAAACGATCCATCATGGTTTCATAATGCTGTTGCGCCAAAATCGTTGTCGGAACTAAAAAAGCGACCTGTTTGCTTTCCTTAATGGCTTTAAAAGCTGCCCGCAAAGCTACTTCTGTTTTCCCAAAGCCCACATCGCCGACTAGCAGCCGATCCATTGGCTTGGTTTTTTCCATGTCGTGTTTGATTTCTGCCGTACTCCGCAACTGATCGTCGGTTTCCGTATAAGCAAAGGCATCCTCAAATTCTTGCTGGTACCCGTCATCCGGCCCAAACGCATACCCTTTTTCTGATTCTCGTTTGGCATACAGTGCAATCAAATCATCTGCGATATCTTCGATTCGACTGGATACTTTGCGTTTTGTTTTGCTCCATTCACTGCCGCCAAGTTTGTTGATCTTTGGCGTTTTTGATTCAGAAGCCACATATTTTTGGATCAAATTCAACTGAGTGACTGGAATAAATAATTTGTCCTCGTTTTGGTACACAATCGTGAGGTAATCTTGATGGACACCGTCGACTTCCAACGTCTGCATCCCGATAAATTTCCCAATCCCATGATTGGCATGAACGACAAAATCCCCGGGCTTCAATTCATTATAGCTTTTTAGCCGTTCGGCATTGGAAATCGTCTGCCGCCGCGCACGTTTTTTCTTGACCTTTTGAAAAATCTCTTTTTCCGTCACTACCACTAACCGATCCTGTGGCAATTCAAATCCGCTTTGTAGACTCCCTTGGATGATTTGGGTACGTCCGGTTATTATTTTGTTGGCCGCTGCCTGCACCGCATAAATTTCATGGTCACGAAAATCATTTTCCATTTTTTGTGCGCGTTCAGCATCTGCCACCACAAAAATCACTGTCTGTTGTTGTTTTTCCCAACGGTCGATTTCTGCTTTTAACAAACCGATTTGGCTGAAAAATTGTTGCATCGGACGGTATTGAAAATTATGGATTGCTTGAAAGCGCAGATTTCCCATTCCTTTTTGGAACAACGCAAAAAACGTAGTGACAAAATTTTCTTTTTGGAAAAATTGATGACTGTCACTGCCAAAATGCTGTTCAGAAAAGACCCGCAGCTCTTCGATTCGTTGCGTCTGCCATTCTGCTTCTTCCCGTTCAATTTCCCGATTTGTTTCCATAATTCGGGGATAATCGTCCACAAACAACAGACTGTCAGGCAGAAAGTAATCTGCTACCGTATGCTCTTCTTGGTACAACAAATCTGCATAGTAGTTCGCATTTTCTCCCGGCAAATTCTCTTGCCAAGAAGCCGCTAATTGACCAAAATAATCTGTTAAAAATTCCTTGTCTGTGGCTTCTTTCGTAACGGCCAAACGTTTTTTCAGAACTTCCTCCAGCCGCTGCCGCCCGTGAGCCATATCGGCTTCTGAAAAAACCAATTCAGTGGTCGGCGTAATCGTGACCTGCTCCACATTGCCCACAGAGCGTTGCGTCTCCACGTCAAAATAGCGCATTGAATCGATTTCGACATCAAACAATTCAATACGGATTGGATATTCAGAGGTGATGGGATAAATATCAAGGATACTACCGCGAATACTGAATTCGCCGGGTTTTCCAATCATACTTTGGCGCTCATAGCCCATTAAAAGCAAAGTTTGCGGCAATTTTTCCAGTGCAAGTTCTGTGCCGATGTTCCAATGAAGCTGATACTCCCGCCAGGTTTGCGGATCAGGTAATAATTTTCGTAGAGCCGCTACCGGTACGACGTAAATTCCTTTTTTTTGCTGACTGACCGCATTTAAGGTTTCTACTCGTTCCGCCCGAGCTTCTGGAGAAGAAAATGCCATCTCCGCCGACAACACTTCGTCCACCGGAAAGAGGTAAACATTCTCTTCCAAGTTACGTAAATCTTCCGTTATCTGATTGGCATAGTACAGATTAGGCGTGACCAAAATAATTTGCTTTTGAAATTTTTGATACGTTCCAAGAATTGCCAACGTTTTTGCCGAACCGGATAATCCCGTCAGCAATTGCCGCTTGGCTTGTTGCTTGATTTGTTCCTGCCACTGATTGATCAGCGGCGTTTGGTTCATAACATCAACCAAGTTCATTGTTTTGCCCCTCGTTCATTTTAATGTATGCCATTTTCTTACTAGAAAATGACGTTTGATTTTCTCTACATATATCATTCTGCTAGACCACTTGGTAAAAGTGGAACTGAAATTCGTGTTTATTATATAGTAATAAAATTTCTGTGTCTGTTTAATTAAAGTGGTTCATCGTTGCGGTGAAGTCTTGGTTTTCCAGGTAAAATTCACAGGCTGCCACCGCTTTGTCAATGCTGGCTGCAATCGTTGGCAGATCTTCTTTGGCAAAGGGACTCAAGACGTGATTCACTACAGTCATTCCTGCACGTGGTCGGTCGATCCCGATTTTCACACGATCAAAAACAGTGGTGCCTAAATGAGAAATCAGACTCTTCATTCCATTATGTCCCCCCGCACTGCCCTTTTGTCGCAGTCGAATTTTTCCTAGCGCCAAATCCAAATCATCGTAAACAACCACCAACTCTTCAGGAAGAATGCCATAATAGGTCATCAACGGTCCAACAGCACGACCAGAATCATTCATAAATGTTTGAGGCTTCACAAGAAATACTTTTTCTCCATTACTAAAAAAGTCGGCGATTTCCGCTTCGAAAGGACTTGTTTTAAAGCTGATCTGCTGTTTCTTTGCCAACTGGTCAACTGTCATAAAGCCGACATTATGTTTTGTCATTTCATATTTTTTTCCGGGATTTCCCAACCCGACAATCATTTTCATAAAACACATTCACTCTTCTCTTCAAACACAAAAGGCTGGACGGTATCACTACCACCCAGTTGTGTCTTTTCTAATTCTAAAAAATTATAACACAGACGAGAAGGTTGTCGTTACCCATAAACCTCTAAATTTTCATTAAACTTTTAAAGAAGCCGCTAAAAATTTGAAAACTGGCAATCCTATTATTTCAACATTGTAAGCTTTTACACAATATAACAGTTAAAAAAACTGTTATAATTTCAAGCGTATTAGATGACAGTCACAAGGAGAAATGGTACGATTGTGTAGGATAGAACAAATCTGAGGAAGGAATGATACAACAATGACAGATGTCGAAAAAAGAGAGTATCTTAAAGATCACCAAAAAGTAATTCTTGTCGGAGATGGTGCAGTAGGTTCCAGTTATGCTTTTGCCTTAGTCACACAAAATATTGCGCAGGAAGTCGGAATCGTTGATATTAACACAGCCAAAACTGAAGGAGATGCACTGGATTTAACCGATGCTCTTGCATGGACTTCACCAAAGAAAATTTACTCTGCCACTTATGCGGATGCCCATGATGCAGATTTAGTTGTCATTACAGCCGGCGCTCCTCAACGTCCTGGAGAAACTCGCTTGGATTTAGTTCACAAAAACTTAAAAATCAATCGCAGTGTTGTGACACAAATCGTAGAATCCGGATTTAACGGAATCTTCTTAGTCGCAGCAAATCCTGTGGATATTTTAACTTACGCAACGTGGAAATTCTCTGGTTTCCCTAAAGAACGCGTTATCGGTTCAGGAACATCTCTTGATTCCGCTCGTTTCCGTCAAAAAATTGCGGAACTTGTCAACGTGGATGCTCGTAACGTCCATGCCTACATTTTAGGTGAACACGGCGATTCAGAATTCCCTGTTTGGTCTCATGCCAACGTGGCTGGTCTGCAAATTTATGAATGGATCAAAAATAATCCTGACGTTGATGAAGAAGCAATGGTCAACATGTTCTTTAGTGTTCGTGATGCTGCTTATACCATTATCGAGAAAAAAGGTGCGACCTTCTATGGTATCGCTACTGCCTTGGCCCGGATCACCCGCGCCATCTTGAATGATGAAAATGCCGTGTTCCCATTATCTGTTTATTTGGATGGCGAATACGATCAAAACGACATTTATATCGGTGCTCCTGCCGTAATCAACGCGCAAGGTATCCAACAAGTTATCCAAATCCCATTGACAGATTCCGAACAAGATCGGATGAACGCTTCTGCTTCAGAATTGAAAGCAATTTTGACACAAGCATTCAGCGACCTTGAAAAAGAAGACGCAGAAAATAAATAAAAAAAATAGGGCTCATCCATTCGATGGGTCCTATTTTTTCTTTTTTTACTTTCTAATTAACCATCAATTATTACATTAAGGTTTTCTAAGTTTATCTTTAGTTTCAAGCATTATATTCGTTTTTTTTCTTTAATGTGCTATCATAAATTTACATATTTTGATATTCAATTTAAATCTACTTAGAGGAGCATTCTTAATGACCAGAGCATCGCGCCATAAATCACATAGTAAAACCATTATTTTCGTCATCCTAGGTCTAATCGTCGCGATTTCTGCGGGCTATTTTATTCGTGGAAATCATTACGCCGAACGTTTTTTGCCCAACACAACAATTAATGATGTGGACATCAGCAATTTAACGGTTACTGCAGCAAACAAGAAGCTGAAGGGAAATGCCGACGAGCAGGAGTTTTCGATTACAGACGATGGTCAGGTTTGGAAAAGTCTCAAAAAGACCCAATTAGGTTTAAAAACGGATTATACTTCTGAGCTGAATAAAGTTCTTTCTTCTCAAAACCAATGGACTTGGGGTGTTGCCTATGTCTTTGCCGCTGAGAAAGATTCCCTAGACGGCGTTGCCGTAGATGAAGACAAATTAAATCAAGAAATCAGTACATTGGAAACCGAATTGACCGCATTGAATAAAGAGCGGACAGCTACTCAAGATGCCAAGCTGGATAAAGAGGCCACCGGCTTTAAGATTACTGCCGAAGTTCAAGGAAATAGCCTAGATACGAAAAAAATCGTTGCTGATTTAAAAAAAGCCGTCAGCTCTTCCGAAGATTCGTTGGAATTAGCGGACTATGTAGAAAAACCAGCCGTTACTTCAACGGATGAGTCCTTGACTAAACAACTGGATGCTCTCAATAAAATCGCAACAATCAACGCAACCTACTCTATTAATGGTGAAACGTTCCAAATTCCTACTGAAACGATTATGGACTGGTTGACCTACAAAGATGAAAAGGCTGCTGTTGATAAAGAAAAAATTCGTAGCTATGTTGCAGATCTCGGAGAGCAATACAACACCAGCACCAATGATTCCACCTTCAACAGTACCAAACGCGGAGAAGTTTCCGTCCCTGCCGGTACTTGGAGCTGGACGATCCAAACAGATGCTGAAACGGATGCCCTAGCAGAAGCAATGTTAGCTGGTGAAGATTTCACTCGTTCACCGATTGTCCAAGGAAGCACTACTGCAGATCAAGCATTGATTGGTGATACTTATATCGAAGTCGATTTAGAAAACCAACACATGTGGTATTACAAAGACGGTGCGGTTGCGTTAGAAACTGACGTCATCACCGGAAAACCAAAGACACCAACTCCCGCTGGCGTGTTCTATGTTTGGAACAAAGAACGCAATGCCACCTTAAAAGGGCAAAACGACGATGGATCCGATTATGCAAGTCCCGTTGACTACTGGTTGCCTATTGATTGGACCGGTGTGGGTATTCATGATTCTGATTGGCAAACTTCTTACGGTGGTGACTTGTGGAAAACCCGTGGTTCTCACGGCTGTGTCAACACACCACCAAGTGTAATGAAAGAATTGTACGGTTTAGTTTCAGAAGGAACTCCAGTTATCGTCTTTTAGTTTACTAAAAATGGTTCTCGCAAAATTGCGAGAACCATTTTTTTATTCTTCAACAGAAGTAAATACTTCCGATACATCATCGTCATCTTCCAGCTTGTCGATTAACTGATCTAACTGTGCTTTTTGATCTTCGGCTAAAACAATCGTTGTTTGTGGAATCATGGTTAATTCGGCTTGTGCCAACTTAAAGCCGTCTTTTTCTAATTGATCACGGACTGTAACAAAATCTTCCGGTGCAGTATAAATTTCAAAAACTTCCGGCGAAGTAATCAAGTCTTCTGCTCCAGCTTCCAACACGTCTTCAAACATCGTGTCTTCATCGACTGTCAACCCTTCCCGTTCAATGGCAATATACCCTTTGCGATCAAACAGATAGCTGACAGAACCTGTTTCACCTAGGCTCCCCCCGTTTCGAGTAAAGGCGACACGAACATTGGTGGCTGTCCGATTGCGGTTGTCCGTCAACGTGTGCACAAGAATCGCCACGCCACCGGGTCCATAACCTTCATAGCTTACTTCATCATAATTTGCACTTTCTGCTGCACTGGTGGCTTTTTTGATAGCACGATCTACGTTATCGTTGGGCATATTGGCTGCCTTCGCCTTATCCACTACCAGACGCAAAGCAGGATTCATCGTCGGGTCAGGACCACCTGATTTGGCTGCCATATAGATTTCACGGGAAAGTTTTTGAAATATTTTTCCCCGTTTTGCATCCTGTGCATTTTTTCTGCCTTGAATGTTGTTCCATTTTGAGTGTCCTGACATAAAATTTCCTCCTTCATGCGCCTGCTTCGAAAAAGCGGGACTGACTACTTCTCTATTGTATAACTTTATTGAAAATTTTCAAATTTCCCCTACAACTCGTGATTTATCGTTTTTTTCGCCAGTTCATGACCAGCAACACCAGTAGAACACCTGTCAACGCACCGGCAGAATCCAAGAGGATATCTTGAAACAACGGGGTACGTCCCCCAGTCAGCATTTGATGGTATTCATCCAAGCCGGCATAACCCGTTGCCGCTAACCAGGCAAAAAAAGCACTCCACCAAATAGATTTCATTTTATAAAACAAGGCCAGACAAAAACTGCCCGCCATCACAAAATACGTCAGAAAATGCGCCCCTTTGCGGATAAAAAACTCTACAAAAGAAAAGTATCCTTCCGATTGAATACTGACTTCGCTGCCGGCATACATAAACTGAATCCCAGATAGCTGTTCCTTGAATGGTTCATTTTTCAATACTTTTGACAGCATACCAATCTGCGACTGCTGTTGGTAAGTTTGGGACGAACTGTAAAAAAGAATCGCAATCACCACTAAACCAATCACTAAATAAAAATTAGGATTTTTCCAAATACGCATGAATTCCCTTCCCTTCGTGCCTACTATCTTACCATGTTTCTCTCCTTTTGAAAAAGGACAATCTATTTTCACTTGTGCTATACTAAAGAAGATATTTAATCGAAAGGGGTCTTTTTTTATGAAGTATGCAATCAATTGGGATCTTGATACGATTTTCCCTGGCGGAAGCGCATCTCCTGAATTGCAACAACGTTTAACAAAATTATCCGAGGAGTTAACAAGCTATGGGGATGCTGTACAGCAATTTGATGCGACAGCAGACCAGCTAGCAACAATCATGCAACAGCAAGAAGTCATCACCAACGGCTTCTCTCAATGCGGCTCATTTATCAACGCCCTGCTTTCTGCGGATGTAAATGATGCAAAAGCGAAAATTCTAAGCGGACAGCTTTCTGATTTGCGTCCTCGTTTCCAATTAACAGCAACAATTTTAGCGAAAAAATTGACAGAACTTTCTGATGAAAGCTTTCAAACATTGCTTACTTCAGAAGCCTTGCAACCCATCGCTTTTCGTTTGAAGGAAACTCGTCGTGAAGGACAGGAACAACTTTCAGAAGCAGAGGAAAACATCATCAACACACTTTCTCTTGATGGTTTGGAAGCTTGGAGCCAACATTACGACACCCTTGTCGCAACCATTGAGATTCCTTTCACCCAAGCAGATGGAACCACAGTAAACCTATCAGCAGGACAAGCTTTCAATAAAATGATGGGCGATCCTGATGCGGCTGTTCGTCAGCAATTATTTGACACTTGGGAAAAAATTTGGGGAGAAAAAGCAGATCTTTTCAGCGATACATTGAACCACTTAGACGGGTTCCGTCTTTCCACCTATAAACTTCACGGTGTGGATGATTATTTGAAACAACCGTTGGAATACAATCGCTTGAAAAAAGAAACCCTTGATGTCATGTGGGATACTGTTCAAAAAAACAAACAACCGATCATTGATTACCTAACTCGTAAAGCACAGCTATTCGGGAAAGAAAAAATGGCATGGCAAGACCAAGATGCCCCAATCATTTTAGGAAACATGGAAGAACGAACCTTCAGCTTTGATGAAGCCGCAGCTTTTATCATTGAGAATTTCTATAAATTCAGTCCTAAAATGTCTAGCTTCGCCAAAAAAGCCTTTGAAAAAAGCTGGATTGAAGCCGAAGATCGTCCTGGCAAACGTCCTGGCGGTTACTGCACGGAATTACCAGAAACCCAAGAATCTCGAATCTTTATGACGTACAGCAACTCTGTCAATGAAGTCGCAACCTTGGCACATGAACTAGGTCATGCGTTTCACAGCAGCGTAATGTGGGATCTGCCTGCATTAAACCGTGACTATGCCATGAACGTTGCCGAAACAGCCAGCACTTTCGCAGAATTGATCGTGGCTGATGCAACCTTGAAGGAAGCCAAAACCAAAGAAGAAAAGATTAATTTATTGGATACAAAAATGCAAAACGCAATTGCGATGTTTATGAATATCCATGCCCGTTATATTTTTGAAAATCATTTTTACCAAGCACGACAAAAAGGATTGGTTTCTACCGATGAAATCACTGAGATGATGGTTAATGCCCAAAAAGAAAGCTACCAAAACGGTCTAGCCAATTACCATCCTCATTTCTGGGCAGCAAAATTGCACTTCTTTATCGATGATGTGCCGTTTTACAACTTCCCATACACCTTTGGTTATCTATTCAGCATGGGAATCTATGCGTATGCTACCAAGCAAGGCACCAGCTTTGAAGATGCCTATATCGCTTTATTGCGAGACACTGCATCAATGACTACCGAAGAACTTGCTGAAAAACATCTACAAGTCGATTTGACAAAACCAGACTTCTGGCAAGCAGGAATCGACATGGTCTTAAAAGACGTAGCAACCTTCATGGAACTGACAGAAGACTATGTAAAATAGTAGCACCTAAAAAACGGACCTCAATTTCTGAGATCCGTTTTTTTTGCATATCAAAAAAAGTCGGCGAGATTCGCCGACTTTGCAATTGATTTCAATGATTAACGATGAATATAAGTGTAACCTGATGCACTCAAGGTTTGGATGTTTGGTCCACCTGGTGTACTAAAGCCCATTCCGCCTTGTGAAATTGTAATTGTATTATTTGAAGCATTGTAAGACTCTACGTAAGCAACATGTCCGTAAGTACCGTCGGCTGTCCAGTCGCCAATTTGTTGACCAGCACCAAAGACAACAATTGTACCAGCTGCCGGTGTTGAGTTAACCGTGTAGCCATCTGCTGCGGCAGATCCACCCCATTGTGCGCCATTTCCCCAGTAAGTTCCAGCCCAAGGAGCACGATCTTTTACATACCAGGTACATTGACCGTAAGAATACATATTTCCTGATGAGCTATGGTCAACGCCATTGCCGCCACCAGGATTTGTATTCCCGGTGCTTCCGCTATTACCACTTTCACTAGTTGCTTCTTCTGATGATGTATCAGCAGAATCATTGGATGGTGTTGTTGTTTTAGCAGGTGTGTTTGTTGAAACTTCGGCTGCTGCCGCTTCTTGTGCTGCTTTTTCATTCGCTTGACTTTTCGCTTCGGCTGCTGCACGTTCTTCGGCTGCGCGTTTTTGTTCTTCAGCAACGCGTTTTTGTTCTGCTTCTGCTTCTGCTTTTTGTTTCTTCAAGTCTGCTTTGTCATTTTCAGCCGTTGCTTGTTCTGCGGCTAAATCAGCTTTTAAGACATTCAAGTTTGCTTGTTTAGAAGCAATACTATCTTTTTGGTCTTGTAATTGACTTTGATTTTCTGCAATTTCAGCAATCTTTGCTTCATTTTCTTTGATGTTTTTTTCAACTTCTTCTTGATCTTGTTTTTGTTGTTCTACTAGATCATTATTGGCATTAACGATCGTTGTCATTGCTTGCACCCGACCGATAGCATCTGTTAATGAATCAGCATCTAATACTGCATCGATGAAGTTCGTGCTTTGTCCGTTGACTTGAACGTCACGAGCTTGTTTTTTGATTGCTTCTTCACGTTTTGCAATCCGAACTTTTAATTTTGCAATCGTATCTTGTAATTTTACAGTATCATTGCTTAATTTTTCTTGTTTTGCTTCTAAGTCATTGACCTTAGCAGTGACATCCGCAATTTCTGCTTCTAATGCATCGATTTGCGCTTGAGCATCTGCTTGTTGTCCTTTTAAGTCATTGATTTTTTGATCTTGTTGTTCGATTTTTTGATCGAAACTATCTGCCGCGGCTACACTTGGAGCGGCTACTGCTGTGAGCGTCAATGAACATACCATTAATGCTGATAACAAACTTTTCTTCACTCTATTTTTCCCCCGACTGGCTTCATTTTCTATCTGAATTTGACCTTAAAATTATATAAGATTCTTTAAATTCTGTTTTACGATAAATGAATTGTAACATAGCCATATGTCAGCCATATAAAAGTAATGTTACAAAAAAATTTCAATTTCCGTTCTAAATAACAATTATTCTAAAGAAAAAGGAATTGAAAACAAAAAAAGAGTCGATTTAGATATCTGATTCAGCAAACTAAAACGATCACTTTTTAGCCGCTAAATATAGAGATTGACTGCCCATTTCCTCGAAAATGAATTCAAAATCTTCTCGAGAAATTTCTCTATCTTTGTAGCCATACGGATCATTCACAAAAATTGAGTCCTCATTGTATCCTGTAATCACGCTAGCATGATTGATTGGCGATACTTTAACCTGACCACTCGTTGTATCCCAATACCTAAAATCAGCTTCTGTTGGTCGTACAAAGTCAAGAGTGACCTTTACCCAGATTGGAGTCCCATTTTTAAGTAAATCTAATAAGCTGTCTAGTGATGTTTCTCGGCTCATTACTACTGAAAATTGTTCGTTGACCATTTTTTCAGCAACATCGGCAATCGGTTCTACATCCGCCCCCATAGCGTTGTCTCCTCCCCAAATATCGCCTACAAATCCCTCTTTAGGACTACCTTTTAGTCCATTATCCAGCGTGACCGGTACGTAAGAAAGCAGATCAGCAAGTTGATTTTTATCTGTTTCATAATCGTAATAATTCAGTAACATAGAAAGAGCCGTCACTTCGCAGCCATTTCCTAATTCCGGTGAAGCAAATTGTTTCTCTAAAGGAACGTCAAGCTGAATAGCATCGGTTCTCTTTATATGAGTGCTTTTTTCTTCACTCTTTGTTTCTGCCTTGGCCCCCTTACTATCCGGATACAACAATCCAAAATAGATACCCATCATTATGCTGATATTGGTAATGACAATAATTGATAATTTTTTCTTTGTTTTTCTATTCAGTTTTTTCATTTAAAAGACTCCCGAAGATTTACATAATGTACAAATTTTGAAAATCTGTTTCTGGCAAAACAAGTTTCTATTCACGAAGAGCCCCGTTTTCACTTGTAATAACTCAAAAAGGAACCAGCGAGGTACTCGCTAGTTCCACGTTTTAATTTTTTTAAATTACATACGAACAGCGAAACTTGGTCCAAAATAAGGACTGATAGTTGCAGTTGTCACAGTTTTACCTGGTTGTGGCGCATGAATGTAAGAATTTCCACCTAATGAAATAGCTACGTGATAGGTGCTACCGTGAGAACCCCAGAATAGTAAATCTCCTGGTTGTGCTTGACTAACAGAAATCGTTGTTCCTGCAGATTCTTGCGCCACTGTCCATCCACCGATATCTCTGCCTAACGCTTCTTTATATACATAAGAAGTAAATCCTGAACAATCGAAACCAGATGGCGTTTTACCGCCCCATACATAAGGAACACCAATATATTTCATTGCAGTTGCAATCACTCCACCACCTGTTGGTGCAGGTGCTTCTGTAACAGGTTTTTCAGTTGAATTATCAACTGCTGGTGCACTTGGAGTCGTTGGCGTTGTTGTACCACTCGTCCCACCATCGTTACTTGGTTGCGTTGTTTCTTGTGAAGCGGAACTGGATGAACCTTGTGTTGACGATTGACTTGGTGTTTCAGATGCTTCCGTTTGCGTTGTTTCTGCCACTTCTGCCTCTTGTTCACTTTCAGCTTGCGCTGTTTCGCGAGCTTCTGCTACCCGTTGTTCTTCTTCTTGAATGCGGGCTTGTTCTGCTTCCGCTTCTTCTTTTTGTTTATTCAAATCTGATTTGTCGCTTTCAGCCGTCGCTTGATCAACTGCCAAACTTGCTTTCATCACATTCAAATCAGCTTGTTTTGCTTGCAAATCACCTTTTTGGCTTTCCAATTCTGATTGATTCACAGCAATTTCTTCTGATTTCTTTTTGTTTTCAGCTTGTTTTGCTTTTACTGCATCTTGGTCTTCTTTTTGTTGTTGAACTAACTCATTGTTGGCATTGACGATTGTTGTCATTGCTTGTACCCGACCAATTGCATCCGTTAATGAATCTGCATCTAAAACTGCATCAATGAAGTTCGTACTTTGTCCATTAACTTGAACGTCACGGGCTTGTTTTTGAATAGCTTCTTCCCGTTTTTCGATACGTACTTGCAGTTCTTCGATATCTTTTTGTAATTGTTCTGTTTCTTTACGTAAATCAGCTTGTTTTGACAATAAGCTTTCCGCTTTTGTATCAATGGAAGCAACTTGTTCTTCCAATGCATTGATTTGCGCTTGTGCATCGGCTTGTTGCCCTTTTAATTCACTGATTTTTTTATCTTGCTGTTCAATTTTTTGATCAATAGTATCTGCCGCGGCTACACTGGGAGCTGCAACTGCTGTAAGTGTTAGTGAGCATACCAATAATGCTGATAACAAACTTTTCTTCACTCTTCATTCCTCCGACTGGCTTCTTGATTAATAAAACCTTAATTTACTATAAGAATTTCTAAACTCTTATTTCACGATAAGAGAATTGTACCATAGACAGATGTCAGTCAGATAAAAGAAATGTTACAAAAGTATTTCATTTTACCGCTTTCAATTTTATAACAAGAAAAAACCTCCAAAAAATCATTCGACTGCGAACAATTTTTTGAAGGGATAGATACAAAGAACAAATAAAATCATATTTATTAATAGTGTTGGTCCCAAGAAACGGGTAACGAAGAACATACCGTTGACACTGGTCAGCTTAAACAATAACTGGATACCCAGTGTTGCCAGCTCATAGCCGGTGACAAAAATAATCAATCCGAAAAACATCGTGAACAGATTTCGATACAAGGTTTTCGCCATCGTAAACATTAGCCAAACAAGTATTGGTAATGCCACTGCATAGATACCTAAGACACCGATGTAATAAAAATCATACAAAATTCCCAGAATCAGCGCAGTGATCAACATGAACCGTTTAGAAAGAACCCGACAGCCGCACATCAGAGCTAAAATTAAAAAATGAAATTTCGCCATGTAGACATCCTTCGTCCAGATTTCCAGTAGACGAGTCGCTTGACCATCAAGCAGCATCATAAAAAAGAAAAAAGGTACTGCATAATATTTAACGTATTCTTTTCGCATCCCTTATCCTTCCTTTACCATCCGTTGAACGATCGTCACAACCGACAAATCGTACATTTGTGCATAAGGCTTCACGTAGACCTGTGTATCCAAACCAAAGCTGTCAGCTTTCATTTCGATCACTGTTCCGATCGGCAAATCTGCCGGAGAGTTGCCTCCTAATCCGGATGTTTGTACCACATCGCCGGCTTTCAATTTGTTTTCACCGGTCAATTGGTCGACAACCAAGGCATTGGCTTTTTCATCATATTCACTCAGTAAACCAAATGCTTCTCCGCTTTCGCTGGAAATTCGCACAGGAAAATGGTTGGAATTTTGATTTTCTGATGTCAGTAATTCGATTTTAGACGATGCCAGATTGACTTCAATCACTCGACCAATCAGACCCTTTTGCGACAATACCGCCATATTGACCTCAATGCCGTCTTTTGATCCTTTATCTACTACCAACATGTCCTGCCATGAATTTGGTGAACGGGTGATAACATTGGCAGTCACTTTTTCATAATTTGTTAAAGTTTGGTTGAGTTCCAATTCTTCCTTTAAAGATTTGATTTCACGTTCATAGTTTTTATTTTTTTG
Source organism: Enterococcus sp. JM9B (assembly GCF_009933265.1). NCBI lineage: Bacteria > Bacillati > Bacillota > Bacilli > Lactobacillales > Enterococcaceae > Enterococcus > Enterococcus sp. JM9B. Next base: position 26,890 of record NZ_MAEK01000004.1, read on the forward strand.
TGCTACTTCATCGTAGCTGTCGATTTTTTCCTTCAATCGTTCATTTTCACTATACGTTGTAAAAAGATTGTGGACCGAATTGACGCCATTTTCCACTAAACGAATCGGTGTTGAAACGACTTTATCGACAAGTCCTACGCTGTCATTAACAATGGATTGAAAAAAATTGGTTTTGGTTTCTGAGGCACGTTTGGCGGCTGTTACGCTCAAAACGGTTACCACAAAAATCACCAAAATCAACGTGATGATAATATTTTTATTGGGATTAAACTTCTTCACTTGGACACCTCAACTAATTCAGACTGATAGTATTGATTTTACCACTATTTTGGCATAAACAAAAGACAAGCACAGCGTCTTAAGCTTTTTTTTGCAAATCAACTTTCTTTCTTTTCTTTGCAAAAAAACAACCTAATTTTCTATCCTTGTCTCACATTCAATCTTTGCTTTGAATAACCGCAATAATGCCAGAATCAAAAGAAATCTGGGCACTGTCTGCTAAAAATTCATTGCTGGCAAAAGAGGTCGGAACATCGACCTGCTGATTCGTCAACGTGTATTTACTGTTGCTCAATGTTAAATTTTCCACTGGTGTCAAACAGCAATACCCCAAATAAGTCATTCCCGGAACCCGAGTAATCTCATAGCTGCCGGCAGTCAAATATGTCAACTGATTTTGCCGATCGGCCATCGTTAACTGATGCAAAAATGGGGCGAAGCGTGCTTCCACTCCCAACCAAATATTTGCCAGCAAATGATCCAATCGGCCACCAGTTGCACCAACTAGCAGCACTTCCGCTTCTGGAAATGTTTGAAAAACTGCCGCTAATGCCAATTGGGTATCGGTATCATCCTTTTCAGCAGGGGAAGATTTAATTTCTTTGGCTTTTTGAAAAACCAGTTGTCGTTCCGACTCATTCAGGGAATCAAAATCGCCGACTGCCAAATCCAAAGGAAAATCTCTTCCTATTAAATGGTAGCCTCCCCGATCGATCCCTACATAAAAATCATACTGATCCGACAAGGATGGCCATTCTTCCGGCGGTCCTCCGGCTGCGACTAAAATCTTCATTTATGCCAATGCCTCTTTCAAGGCTTGAATTCTTTTTTCCGGCTGTTCGCTGCCATAAATATAGGATCCTGCAACAAAAACTTCTGCCCCGGCTTTTTGACATTTCACCGCTGTTTCCGGCACGATTCCGCCATCCACTTCGATTTCAAAATGATAGCCTTTTTCTTCCCGTAATTGAGCCAATTCAGCAATTTTTTCAACACATTCTTCAATAAAACTTTGTCCGCCAAAGCCCGGATTAACTGTCATAACTAACACAAGATCTGCCATGGACAAAACATGTTTGATTGCTGAAACCGGTGTTCCGGGATTGATGGTCACACCCGCTTTGACATTTTGTGCTTTAATCATTTGGACTGCCCGATGAATATGAGGTGTTGCTTCCTCATGAACCGTGATGATGTCTGCGCCGGCTTTAGCAAAAGCTTCGATATAATTTTCTGGATCAACAATCATCAAATGACAGTCTAACGGCAATTTTGTGATGGGACGAATTGCCGCCACTACATTTGGACCAATGGTAATGTTCGGTACAAACTGTCCGTCCATCACGTCCACATGGATATAGTCCGCTCCATGCTGTTCAACAAATTGGATATCCCGTTGCAAATTGGCAAAATCCGCGCTTAAAATAGATGGCGCAATTTTCATATTACTCTCTCCTTTTGCGATAAACCGGACGCCGGTTTTCGATTTCTGCTAAAAATTGTAAATAATTATCGTATCTTGTTTGGGCGATCTCTCCACTTGCGACCTGTCGCTTGACCTCGCATTGCGGTTCTTTGTCGTGCATGCACTCCCGAAACTTACAAAGGTGAGAAGCAGCAACAAATTCAGGAAATTCTTTCGGCAGTTCTGTGGACTCAATCGCTAAAAAGTCAATGGAACTAAACCCTGGTGTATCCGCGACTAAGCCATCAGCAATCGACAACAATTCTACATGCCGCGTGGTGTGCTTCCCCCGACCAAGTGAATCCGAAATTGCAGCGGTAGCCAAATCCAACTCCGGCAAAATTTTATTCAACAGGGTAGATTTCCCTGCCCCAGATTGCCCCATAAATACACTGATTCGTTCAGGAAACAAGCGGGTCAAGTCGTCAAAACCATTTTCTGAAGCAATCACCGTGTAGCCGATTTTTTCATAGCAGGCTTTGATCGTCGCCACCAGCGATTTATCCGTTAGTAAATCAATCTTACTTAAATAAATGATGGGTTCGATTGCTTCATACTCCAAAGTCACTAAAAAACGATCCAACAGATTAAAAGAAAAATTGGGTTCCACCAGACTGGCAACGATGATTCCTTGATCGACATTGGCTACCGGCGGACGGACCAGCTCGTTTTTTCGCGGCAAAATTTCCAGTAGATAGCCGTCTGTCAGGTTGCTGCTTTCAAAAATTACTTCATCTCCGACTAACGGAGTGATTTTGCGGTTACGAAAATTTCCTCTTGCCCGAGTCTGATACACCTGACCCTCAGCTGCGACGTAATAAAAGCCGCTCAACGCTTTTCGAATTTGCCCTCTCACGAGATTCCCCCTTGCTTTGTTCATTACCTATTTCCTGATAATCATCCGTTGCTTTCGATTCTCTTCATGGTTCATTCTAACATAGATTAGGGGAATGATTAACTGGGGATTCCATTTCCTATATTATTCAATCGACATTAGTAAAAAAATCATATTCCCCTATCTATAAGCAATATCTCAATTTTCTTGAATTCGACTCATTAACATAAAATGCTTCAATTAAATAATTCTGTTGAACTTGCTGTGTAGTGAGCTGATTCTCTTTTGCTATCTGCTTGATTTTTGATTTAAAACTCATTGCATTCTTGAACCTCACAATAACACTCCCATATAATTTCTAACTTTTTCTTCTACTCCAAACATCCGAGCGTATCGGAACAACTTATTTACATCTTTTTCTTTGTCTGTAGCATAGCGCTTAAATGCAGGTATAACTTGCTCGAAATCTGCATCATACTTAGGTTTTAATAATTCTGCCAACACCCGTTCGATTTCATAGACCTTTACCAAGGTACCTCCAGGGCGTTTCGCTTCAATGATTCCCATCTCATACTGTTCATTTTTGCTGATGGTTACTGGTCGGATATTATCAGCCTTCATCCTTGTGGTTGAGGTACCTTGCTTAAAGGTCATTACAATCTGTATAGGCACTCGATCTGAATACCCTAACAAATAAAGAGCCGTTTCATGCGAAAAAATCCCCTTTGGATATCTTTGTTGCAACAGAAAAAAATCATCTGCATAGCCATTTTTGGTAACATAAATACCTCGTTGAACTGGAAATAATTTTTCTAGCCTCTCTAAATCTTGTAATACCCATCTGCCTACGCCAAGTTTCTTTAATTCTTTAGTAGTAATAATTCCATCATTTTGATTGGCAAATCTTAAAACTTTTTCTACTTGAGTCATAGTTATCACCTACTTCTATGCTAATATCTTGTGTTTATTATAGCATATTAGCAGGTTTCACTCTACTTACTTTTTCCCGGGAATTTTTTTCAAGCAGCACAAAAAAACGCCCCTAGAAAGGAGCGTGGTGGATAGCGCAGCAAGAAAGAACCTGATTCGTTAAAAGTGAAATGTCGAGATTTTCTGCGTTCTACACTATCAAGGAGCGGAAAGCCGTTTCGAATAATTGGCAAATAAACGGCTTCCCGATGAAAAAGATTTCGTACCTAAAGTATACGTTTAGCGAAAGAAAATTGAAAATGCGTATCGGGATATTTTTTCTTATTTTCCTATTTGTAAAACTGTCGTGGTTTCCCGCTCTCCAACTTTACGAATCCCAACCCCTTTTGGAAAAACAAATTGCAATATTGTCTGTTTCGGTTTGGTAAGTCCGACTTGAAAACGAATACCGTTCTTTTTTTCGCCCTTTAATTTCACCGTGTACAAATTTCCCGGTAAGTTTTTAAAGATCACTTTTCCATTTTCATCTGAGTTCACGGCATAAGGCACATCATTTCGTAGCAACGTTTGTTTTCCCTTACGGTCAAGCAGCACAACTTGTTGATTTTTTAGCGGTACGCTTTGAGCATCTTCCAGATAAAATACCACGTCGATGGTTTTTTTCGCAAACGGTAATTTTGACAGACCCGATAAAAAAGATAGCCCAACACCCCTAGCAACAAAACAATGCCCAGCACAATCAACACCTGCTGCAGCAGACGAGATTCATTGGTTTTCTTGACGGTTGCCGCCATTTCTTCGGTGTAAGGTACCCGATGCCCACGAACCAGCAAACGGTGGGAATTAATCATATAAGGCGTGCAGGTGATCAGTGTCACCAAATCTTCGCCGGACACCAGTTTCAGATCCTCCGTGACGTTTGGTTCCACCACCTTGATCTGATCCACTTCGTACGCCAATTTTTCTCCAAGAATTTCCAAAACAAAAATATCCTTAAGCTTCACATCCGGCAAATCCGTGAACAACTGTCGCTGAGGCAAACCACGATGGGCAGAAATCGCTGAATGCGTATTTTCACCGCCGGTAGGATAAGACGTTCCCTGCAAAACCGTGGCACCACGTTCCAGCAACCGATCATTCGTGGTGTCAAACACCGGCATCACCGCTTGAATGCTGGGAATCGTCAGCGTTCCAATCAAATGTTTTTCGATGTACTGCTGACTGGCAGACTTTTCTTGCGAGGCTTCTTCAAACGGATCGGCATTCGGTGTCGTCCCTTTTTTTGCGATTTCCTCGTTTGCCTGCTGCATCGTCGTTAATTCTTGTTCCTTCGCCTTTTTTTGATACTGCTCAATCATCCGCTGATCGATAAATCCATTGATCGCATCCGAATAAAACGGATAAAGTGCCGTTAAACTTCCCACCAGAAAAAGGAAAATCATGATAATTCTTGTAATCAGTTGTTTTTTTACACCCTTTTTCATACCATACCTCCATCAAAAAGAACGGTTTGTTTTTCTCGGGATTTCACAACCCGCACTCTTTTTTTTCGGCTGGATAAACGAAACTCTCGGTCACGAACCTGCCAGATTTTCGCTTTTAGTTTTGGTGCCGCCTCTCCTTCAGCGACTACCCAATAAATGCCGCCGGGAATTTCTGAGAAAACCACTTCATTTTTCTCCATTGCCGTTGCAAAAATCGGTTCATCCTTTCGCAAAAACGGTGTCCCGTTTTTTGATAATAATTGAAAACGTCGGGGGGATTTCTCCTCGACAAAAAAGCGCAGCGTATACGTTCGTTTTGAAGCCTGAAACAGAACTGCCTTTCGCCACAGCCAATAGCTGAACAAACTAAGGACAGCTACTGCGGCGGCTGACAATACCGCCAATCGCCAAAATTGAAACCGTCGGGTTTGCGTGATGACAGCCCCCATTTTTTCCTCGTAAGGAATACGAAAACCCGTTACCAATAAACGATGAGAATTTACCATGTAGGGCGTACAGGTCAACAACGTTACCAAATCCCGATCCTCTTGAATCGCCAGCACTTCGATATTGTCTGGCAAAACCACCTGAATCTCATCCACCTCATAGGCCAACCGTTCTCCCAGTACATCGATATAAAATTGATCCCCTTTTTCCAGTTTTTCCAAATCAGTAAAAATCATTTTTTCCGGAATTCCGGTGTGTCCGGTAATCACCGAGTGGGTATTATCGCCACCGATGGGATAGGAGGTTCCCTGCAGCAAAGTCGTTCCTTTTTCCAGCAGTGCTTGATTCGTTTCGTTGAAAATCGGCAAGCTGGCACGGATTTTAGGAATATACAATGCCCCTAATAAATGCCGCTCATAATAATCGGCAGAATAATTTCCGTTAAATTCTGTCGTATCAAACAATTCCTCCATCAAACCAATCCCGGCAATACTGTTGGCTTCCTGTCGCTTCGTATTTTCTGCCGCCATTTTTTCCAACGCCTGTTCCCGATTCTTTTGATTTTCCGCCGCCGCTTCTCGCTGATGCTTCTCCACCATTTTTTGATCGATATAATTATTTAAAGAATCCACAAAGAAAGGATAGGAAAAAACGCCGATGCCGGTTAGGAACATCAACACGATCAAACCTTTAATCACTAGATTGGTTCGTTGCTTTTTCGCCTCTGATTGCTGCGGTTTTTTCACTACCGTCACCTCCGTTTTGCTTTTTTTGCTATGTAGATGATTTTAAAAACAGGCTGAAACAGTTGTCGATAACTGATCCAGCCTGTTCTACTGTGTGAGAATTATTGATTAAACACTTGCTTGTTTCTTAGAATTTTTGTACCAAACGAAGGCACCTAGCATTAAACCAAGCCCGATTGCCAAGAAGGCAAAGATTCCGTTACCACCAGTTGATGGAAGGAGACCTTTAGGGGTGTTGGCTACATTAGTTGCTACGTTAGTTTCACCATATTCACCGTGAGTGACTACGAAGTGTTGAGGTTCTGTTAGTAGGACATATTTATCAGATGGTGCTTTGGTTTCTTCTAAATAATAACTACCATCTGTAAATCCTTTAATATTTAAAACGCCATCAGTGCCTGAAGTGATCGTCGTAGCTGCAGTTTTAAACTCTGACCAAGTTCCAGCGAAGATGTAGTCCCCACTATCAGCTTGTTCAAAGACTGCATAATGACTCCTATCTGCATTAGTTACTACAAACTCTGCTCCAGCTAAACCTTTGCCAGTATGAGCATCTGTTTTGATGAACTTATGTCCACCGGTAACAATACCAGGTCCTTCAACTTCATTTGTTTTATCACCAATTTTAATAGACACATCGTTTCCAAAGATACTCTGTGGATCAATATCCCCAGTTAAAGTCATTGAGTAAGTAATTGTGATTTCTTTTCCTGCAAGTCCAGTAATTCCCTTGGCAACATCAAAATCTATCAAGAATCCTGCTCGATCCTTTGTATCAATTGTATAATCCATGTCTTTTGTAAGATCGCCAGAAAGTGTAATTGAAGTTGGATTAAGAGCCAATCCTTCGGCAGGAACATCTTCTACCGAAAACACTGAAAGCTGACCAACAAATTTTGGAACATTTACAGTAATCTTATACTCTATCGTGTCACCAATATTTACATTATTATATGTTTCACCATTTACTGTAACCGTTTCAAAAGCAGTAGTAATTTCTTTCGTATCCTCCATAGTTACATTTTTTGGATACAAGTGAATGTCTGTGTTTAAGGTGGAGTCATCTCCTACAGTATAAATCGGCATTGCTAAGACGATTGGAGCCGCTTTTTCACGAACTTCGACTGGTGCATCTGTTTCTATAAATAGATAAACAGCGTCTTTGCTAATACCTCCAACCATTTTTTTCAGAGGTAAATTTCCAAATTTAACTTCTCCAGTAGTACCCGTAGTTCCTTTTGTATCTGTATTTTCACCGTCTACAATACTAGCTGCATAAGTTGGTTTACCAGTTGTCGAGTCGGCGACAATAGTATTTACTGCTCCTTGTGAAGTTCCCCCAGTTGCGCTTGCTAATTCATGATATTTTGCAGTAACGTCATAGACAGTAAATTCAACTCCACTTAATGGTGTCCAGCCGTCAGCAAACTCTGGCATCTGTTTCCCGTCATTAGGTAACTCTCCGGGCATTTCATCTTCCCACGCCAATTTATGCAACGTCACGCTTACATCTTTCGGAACCTCTGCTGCATCCACAACATTCCCTGCTCCCATTGCCCCAAAAAGTAGTGGCAATGCCATCATACCTGCGGCTAATAAGCCGAATATTTTCTTCGCTTTCATCTCTTTTCCTCCTAATATTTTTAGTGTGCTTGTACCTGAAATCTTGTAATCAGGTACAAGCCAGTTAATTATTTATCTTCTGAATTCGACTTAATTGCCGCTTTGCGACGATGCCAAATCACTAATCCGATTCCTAACAATAGGACACCAATCAATGAAATAAATGATTTTGCTTCACCAGTCACTGGAAGAAATGGCTTCTTCGGTGGTGTTGGCTCATCTGGCTGTTGCGGTGTTGCTGGATCAGTTAGTGTTTCATAATTATATACTCGTGGTTCTGCTTTTTGATAAGCAGAAGCCGGTACTTCACCACTTTCCAATTCATCCATTTGTTGTCCGTTAACTGTTACATACAACGGATTACCGTTCTCATCTTCCCAAGAATCAGGAACGACTACCGGAATATCCGTTTTTTCGATCTGATAGCCTTCAACGGATTGAACTTCTTCAAAGAAGAACTCTCCCGATGGCAACAAACGTCCACCTGTAGTAACAACTCCATCTTTATCTGAAGTAAACTTGCTAACATCCGGATTATTTAGCGGATCATCGGATGGAATCCAACTATTTTGTAAATCGGAAACTGGACTTAGATCAAGATAAAGTTTTTGATTGCCTACCATTTGGTACAAGACGAAAATCGCGCCTTCTAATGGAACACCAATTTCTGGTGATTCTGCATTTTCTTTTCCATATTTAAAGAAATACGGATCACGCAAGTACCCGATGTTTTTCGGATAGATGTGAATTTCATCTAATTCTTCTGTTTGATTGGTGGGATTCATGATTGGTAGTGCAACAATGATTGGATTTGCGATTCGCTCCAAATCAATATTGAATTCCACCGTGTCGTTCACCACTTCATTTTCAAAAATCAGATAAAGTGCATAACGTCCATCTTTCTTCCGAGAAACAGGAACACGAGCGGTACCTCGAGGATTATCCTCTGCACCAGTTGAAACTGTTGCTATTTCCTGAATTTTACCGCTCTTAATCAACTCTTTAGCTGCCGTTCGATTACCATACTCTTTCATCAACGCTTCTAATGATTGATCTGCTTTTTCTGCATAGAAGTAATCTGAAATATCGTAGACAGTGAACTCTGCACCATTTAATGGTGTCGGTCCAGTAACGATGTCAAAATCTTCGTCCAATTCCAGCCCGTTATTTTCATACGTGACCTCATCTTTGTTGATATCTCGTATGATTCGTTTATGAAGCACCAAGTCTACGGTATCACCTTGCGCATCCGCCTGTGTTGCTAAACCAAACACGCTAATCATCGGTAGCAGAAGTAAAAGTGTTAGGAGAATTCCTTTTAATCGTTTCATTTACTTCGCCCCCTTTCGATTGCGGTACACATAGTAGACGGTCGTTCCAATCGCAAAGATGATGAGTGTCGCCGCGGCAATCATAGATGCTTTCCGCCCTTGCCCACCAGTTGATGGCAGTTGACCTTTTGGTTTGTTTAGGACAGTTAACTCATGCGAGACAGCTAACGAATTTGAAGAATCCGAGTTAGAAACTGAAACATAAGGAGATTCGATTATGGAAATATCCCCATTGATATCAACAGTGAAATCAATCGTGTCAATTAAACCAATATATTTTTCTGGAACTATAGTTTCTCTTAATTGATAAGACTTTTCAATTTGAAGTTTTTGGTTTTCTTCAAAATCAAAGGTTACTTTCCCATCAGTAGTAGATGTTCCAGAAGCAATTTTGTTACTTGGTGTTTCTGTATCCCAAATTTCAAATCCAACATTTTCAATTGGAAGATTGGAATGCTCATCTAGTTTCAAAACATCAAGAGTTAATGCTTTGGTTAAGTTGTTGATTGTCAGTTCAAAGCTGTTCAATGATTTTTGAACTACAATTTGAGATACACCTTCCAATCCATCAATATTAACTAATATAGAGAATTTTGGATCACCAGATAATGGATCTTGTCTGACGTTGATCGTCCATGAAATAGGAACTTGAACGCCCCCATGTTCATGACTTTCAGTTAGTTTATACGTTCCTACACCAAGATTCTTGAATACTTGTAATAAACTTGGTACGTCAATAGTTTCTGAATAATCAGCATCTAGATTTTCAGAGCGATCTAATTCTAGAGTGAATTTTGCTTCAAAGTCATCTGGCAAATCAGCCCCGTCCAGTGTCTTATCAATTTCCAACTCAGCAGTCAGAACTTCTACTGTATGAGTTGCATCTGCTGATTGTTGATTGTTACCGGGATAGTTAGACAAACCGGTTGTATTATCGAATCTCGTTGTTCCATAATTCGTTACATACTCACTAGCAACAGCTTCTTCTAATGTCTTACCTGCAATTGCGGTTAAGGATGCCTCATACTTAATACCCTCAATTCCGGGGTAATCTTCGTGAGTAGGAGTGAAATCACTGTTTTCATATGAGTGTTCCACATTCATTTTGTCTAGTGGGCTAGCCCATAAATTACTTCCCGTCCATCCGTTCACAATCTCGGTTTCACTCATTGCTTTTTGATTTAACAAAATTGTTTCATCTGTGTCTGGACCCACAATCGGTAGAAGTTTGACATCTACATATGGAGTAGAGAGACCTATATACTCTGGTCTTACACCTTTTTCATTTTCTTCACCGACCACGGTAAATTGTTGCAACGTATCTACACCAGGAATTGTAATACCTGATTCAGTACCTATATTCGTCGGAACAACATCAGCACCAACAAAGTTTTCTTTTGCTTTGACTAAAATCGTTGTACTCCATGAGTAATGGACACTTTCTTCTTCATCAGGTTCAGAAGCTTTTAATCTTATTCCGGTAACTCCCAATGTTGATTTATCTCTACTCACACTAAATTGTGGATTTCCTTCTCCTCCATTTTCAGGAACTGAAACGATTTCAAAATATTCACTTAAAGTGTCGGTAAGTTGAATATTTGCTATTTCCATTTTACTGATTAAAGCATCAATCATAGCATTTACGATGCCATCAGGATTTTCATTGCCACTAAAATAATTTTCTTCAATTGTTACATCTCTTCCAACCCACTTATCATCGGAACCATCAGTTTGTGCCACAAAAGAATTCTCAGGGGAGAAATATACATGGTTCGTTATATATTCTCCAACATCTTTAAAATCATTTATACTCGTTCCAACCGTATAAACAACAAATATTTCATTTTCAGAAATACGATTTGGGAGCAATTCTTCAGCTGCATACTTCAGTGAAGGCTTGGTATCCTTAGTACCATTTCCGTTATTTGCAATTCCATTTACTTGTTTGTTCATATTTTCAAAATCGAATTCTACTACCTCATCTTGATCGTTGTACATAGGTACTGCCCAATAATTCAACGGACGAAAATCAGCGATGATACCTTCCTTACTCATTATTTCATCAAATTTTCCAGCCGCTGGTAAGAAAGCGATATTAATATTTTCTCCATTTTGCCCCATTTTCTCAGCAAGGTATTTGACAGCCGTTTTCACATCATCTCTTCGAGAGTTACCATTTGCTGATCCACTCCCATCCACTAAGAAGATAATATCCGCCGCACCATGAATCAACGGGGCATCCGCCTCCAAATCAAACGTAATTTCATACAATCGCTGATCCCACGCTTCTTGTGGAGTAAGACTAATCCCATTCGCATCTGTCGTTGCCAACTGCGCCCGTTTCGTTGCACTGATTGGTGGCAACTCTGGTTCTGCCGTACTTCTTCCCAATCCAGCAGCCGGTAAAATCACATTTTCATCTATTGCGACTTCTTCTTCCACATCTGTAGCTTCTGCCGATTCTTCCGCAACTTCATCCTCCACAGCCGTTTCGGATTCCACAGGTTCTTCCACTTGTAACTGTGCTGTTACTTGGTGAGGGCCCTGTTGCGTTGTTGACAGAATGTTTTCTGTGATGACTTCTTCTGTAACCTGTTCAATTTCCGTAACTGCTTGGGGTTCAGTCACTTCCTCTGTTTCTTCCTCTGTAGCTTCTTGAACAACTGGCATTTCCACCACTGTTTCAATTTCCTTGGTAATAATCTGCTGTTGGTCTAACTGAATATCGATAGCTAAAGTCGCTTCCTCCTTTGGAACTTCGACTAAAAGCTGTCCTTTAGATGTTGCAGAAAAATCATTTTCTGCCAGCCATCCATCTGCCTGCATGGTCATTCCCGGAGCGTTGGCGTTGTTTACTGTACCAACTCCCGTCGCCGCTTTGTCTAATTTTAGTTTCATCAAACGCTGCACATCATTTGATGAACCACTTTGATGCTTTTGATAATCAATTGTCCATGCAACAGTTGCTTCCTTTTCTTCATAGGAAACCTCTACACGTCCATAATTTTCATCATCAAAAATTACCTCTCCCGTTGTGATTGCCTCTGCTTTATCCGGCATTGATAAGGCAATCGTACTAATATAGGGAAGAATGATTGTCAAAATAACCAAGAATGGCACAAGCGACCGCCATTTCTTCTTCATTTTCATTTCATTGTCCACTTCCTTTCCTCTCAATAAATCGATTCCTTCTGCTCCTCATTTAACAGACATCACTTCTTTAAACGAATGAACGCTTGCAATCGATAACCCCCTTATTTTTTCAAACTGTTTTCTAATTTATTACACTTCAAGAGTAACAATTTAATCGTTTTCTCACAAACCATAGAAAAGTCAGACAACTCAGTAATTAAATAACGTTAATAAATATATAAACATTATGACAAAAGTTAAAATAAGGACTTAAATAATTTATCGTCACAAATCAATCGTTATATTTATCACAAAACAAAACTTATTTTACGAAAAAAGATTATAAAAACGCACTATTTTACTGACCTATGTAAAAATAACTAGAATTATAATATAATAAACAACGTGCATTATATTAGATTAAGATTATAAAACATCCTGTTTTTTTCGATAATTATTTGATAACAGCAAGCCCTTTCTTTATAATTAAAGTAGAAAGAGGTGGGGTTATGCTGGCGACAATCATGTTATCGAAAAAAGAACAGAAGAAAATCGAAATTTTTCAATTTTTAGAGACATTGCCTGCTGGTGAACATTCTGTGAAGTCAATTAGCGATGGTTTGGGCTTCGTTTATAGCAGCACCCAAAATTTATAAGCGGAAATGAAGCTGGAATTTGATGAATTAAGCGAAGATAACATTACTTTTTTTACATTACAAGGACAGATTCATTGGCCAATCATCGGAATAACCTACGATCAGTATTTCTCTCATTTAATCCAACAAGGAGTGCCTTATCAAGCGTTGCTTTATATGCTGGAACGCCCCCGCCATAATTTAAAGGATTTTTGTGCTTCTCATTACATAAGTATTGCTTCAGGGATGCGGCATCTGCAGCCCCTTGCGGAATACCTGCAACAGTTCAATCTCCTATTTAATCGCACCAAGCTTTCATTAAAGGGAGACGAGCGTTTGATCCGTCTGACTTTTTTTAATTTTATTTGGGCAGTATCAAAAGGAGACGAAGAGTTATTTCAACATTTTCAACGAGGCGAATTAATGGCAACTTTAGCATCTCTTAGCAAGGAGGTGCCTATGGGTCGAGATTACGTTGGTGCAAAGGAAGTCTATTTGTTTGCGGAAATCACTTATTTGCGAATCAAGGGGGAGTTTTGGGTGGAAGATGATCCGCAGTATGACTCGGTCTTGATTCATTCAAGTTCACTGACCGCTCAATCGTTGCAAGATTTTTTTCCGATTAAAGAAGAACATCTGATAGCAGAATATCGTTTCATGCAGTTTATGCACTTTTACGCGCCGACCTACGCAGATGAACAGGACCCGCGACTGCCAATGATGCAGGAACATTTTCAGCAAAAAAATCAGCTAACCACGATTTTGCGAAACTTTGAAAAATTTTGGAGCAAGGAAATTCTTCGAGGTGATTTTAATCTTTTTGAAAAAAATCCGGCGATTCACGGAAATCTTTACAATATTCTTTTTTGCTACTACGTGTTTCCTCAACGCATTCCGACATTGTTTAATTTGCTGAGCTACTTTCGGCAAAACCAGTCTGTACTTTTTGAAGCGTTGCAAAAACAAGTTGCTTCCTTTTTCCAACGTTTCAGTCGACGACAAGGTTTTGAATGGCTGCAAAGTTGCCAGCAATGTATCACTGATTTATTTACCTGGTTAACCTTGGAATATTTTGAGGAATCCGGACAACGACAGTCCTTGCTCGTTGCTTTGGTAATGGAATCCAATCAACTTTTTCTACAAGATATTAAAAATCACTTGAAGGATCTTTCCTTCATTAAACTGGTCCCCTACTCTATTTACGAAAAAGAGCACTATGACTTTCTGATTTGTTCTTCCGCACTATTGCTCCCAGAAGAAAATCAGACACCCTTTTTCGTTTTCAATTTTTTTAGCAAGAATACCGATTACGTTACTCTTTACCGGGAATTGCGTTATTGGCACCGGAAGAAGAATCTTTCCTATAAAAACCAGATTCCTGTAAATAGTTAACGTTCATTTGTGTGTAACCAAAAAAAGCTGATCCCACTGGTTTTTCCCAGTGAGTTCAGCTTTTTTTGACTACCATAATTTTCTTGATTCTTACAGGTTTCTAGGCTGCTTTTCTGCCAAAAAAGAAAGACACGATGGCAACTAAGATAACTGCGCCAATAATTGATGGAATGACTGCCATTCCTCCGACGACTGGTCCCCATGTTCCTAACAGTGCTTGCCCGATAGCAGAACCCACCAAACCGGCGATCACATTTGCGATGATTCCCATTGAACCACCTTTATTTGTGATTGCTCCAGCAATTGCGCCAATAACACCACCTACGATTAATGACCAAATAAATCCCATAATTTTTCTCCTCCTTTACTGAACGTTGCGTTCCCTTTTTTTCAACTTCCTACAATAAGATATTTATGAAAAGCAGACATATCTCATGATAAGATACCTTGCTTATTCCCAAAAAATTTTTGTTACTTTGTAAAATCTTTTTTACTCAGATGGACCGCAGCAATCACTGCCAAAATCACAGAAAGCACGATCACGACCCAGAAACCTACCTGTGAACCCTTCCCAGGAAGTCCACCGGTATTCATCCCCCAAATACCCGACATGAGGGCGGGAATCGAAATCACAAGTGCCGCTGAATCCAAATATTTCATCAGATGGTTCAGATTATTGTCCATCATATCGGTGAATAACCCACCGATTGCCTCTAAAAGATCGCGATAAATAGCAATCAATTTATTCACCTGTCGATGGCGCAGCTGAACATCATAGACCAGTTCTGGGTTATCGATTTTTTCGAGAAATTTGGTTTTTTCCCAGAGATAAGTCAATGTTTCATCCTGATCCTGCAAGGTATGATCGATATACACGATATCCCGTGTCGTATCAGCCAAATTAAACAATTCTTGATTCTCAGTAGTTTTCCGAGCGGCTTTATCCAATTAATCAATCCGCACCTTGATTTCTTCTAAATCTATCAAGTAGTGGTCGTAGATCGACAATAGTGAATAAGTAATTACTTGTTCAAAACAATTGAATTCTCGTGAATACTTGGCGATCATCGAGGGAATAAAATCAGAATCCCGGCAAGAATAGGTCAGCAAAATTTTCTCAGCCACAACAAAAGAGATCGGATGCAGTCGGGATTCAATTGATTGCTCTGTTTGATCCGATAGATTCAAAACCACCAATGAGTAAACCTCTCCTAATTTCTCTGATTGCAGATGTTCTACTCGTGAAACTTCTTCCGGTTCATCAATCCCTGCGAATAAGTCGATTGGTAAATCATATTTTTCTGCGATGTCTTTGATTTCATCTTCAGATAAATTTTGAACATTCACCCAATTCGCTTCTGCAGCATCACTCTTGACGGTTCCAGCAGTATTCAGCTTGTAGCACTCAATCATTTTGCCCTCCATAAAGATTAATTTTTTCTCATCTTTAATATAATTGTCCTCTTTTGCGGATTTTTTGTCAAAAAATAACTATTATTTTATTTTTATAGAAAAAAATACAACTATAATTAGATTTAATCCCTTGAGTATGAGCATTTCTTTTGAATAGTCGTAAAAAAAAGTAGAAACTAGGAGTACGAATGAATTTCCCATCACTGGAGGTGTTTCTTTGTTAGTAATCATTGACATGCAAAACCATATTCTTGATCCTGAAAGTGAATTTTACCTTCCAGATTCGGAAGAGCTGGTAAAAAGAATCCAACATCGGCTGGAAATAGCTCGAGAAAATCAGGAATACATTCTCTACACCCGAGATATTCCAATCGAGTATAAAGACACTGCCAATGAAGAGCAAAAATCACTGCAACTTATTCCAGAGCTTACGCCAAAGAACGGTGATCGGATCGTCAAAAAATATTACTTTAGTATTCCTCCAGAAACTTTGGTGGAAATCAAAAAAGCCCTGTTTGACAGCAAACAAGAGCAAAAAAATATCGAAATTACCGGTGTAGAAACCAATTTGTGTGTCCTTTCAAATGCCATCGAGATACAAAGTGCTTTTCCGGAAGCAGATTTTTTGATTGATCCAGCTTTGGTTTCCAGCAGAAAACACGGAGCGAAGGCACTGGAGTTGTTGAAGGCATTTAATATGCAGGTTGGTGGTAGGGAAAATAATTAACATTTGTTGTAGCAGAAATCTATAGAGTTAATAAAAAACCTTAGAAAGAAGCTATAAATCTGCCTTTCTAAGGTCCTCTTTATATTATTTTTGTTGAGTAATTAGACACACCAAAAATTGCTAGTTTCTGGTATCTCGAGTCAAGACAAGTTCTACTGAATATTCATCATATCGATGAACTGAGATAGAATATTCAAAGGCTGCTCCTGTATCTAAATACCCAATCTGCTCAGCAACTGCAACTGGATCATTTTCTTGTAGTTCAAGATATTTTGCCTCATATTCTGAAATTTTTCGAACAGAGATTGTTCTGTGTGCACTCTGAATGACCAGATGAAGTTGTTCCTCAATGTATTCGTAAATAGATCCTTCAATATTTTTTTTCTTCAGGCCTGGAATCAAATCAATCGGCATATACATTTTTTCCATTACATGTGGTTGCCCATCAATATAACGTGCTCGATAGATATCATAAACAAAGCTATCCGCAACTACATTTAATTTCTTTTGCACATTTTCCGGGCAAGGAATAATCGAAAAATTTAAGATTGTACTTTTCACTTCTTTATCAGGATTTAGTGCTGTCGTTCCTCTAAATTGATTGGCTACACTCATCCGTTCTAATTCATCTGGTCCAATATCTTTGACGAATGTCCCGTATCCTCGTCTTTTAATGATTAATCCTTCAGTAACCAACATATCCAATGCTTTTTTTACCGTCATTTTACTAGAATCATAAAATACGCATAAATCTTTCTCAAAAGGAATTTGCTGATTTGCTGTATATTCACCTTTTAAAATCTTATTTCGAATATCATTCGAAATAAGAATATACTTCTGCATAGATAATTCCTCCTCAGAATAAACTTCCTTATTGATATAAAAGTATATGCGTATTAGACACTTTTGTCTATCTAATATCTATTGCCATCTTCTACATTTTTTCTTAAAAATTTTCAGGATAAGCTAACTCATTGCTTGAAGATACTTGTTTAAACCAATAACCAGATTTCTTAATCGTTTTCACTTGCGTATGAATATTTGTCGAAATAAAACCGTAACGATTTCGATACGCATTTCCCCATGACCAACAGTCAATCGGCGTCCATAGATGGTATCCAAAACAATTTGAGCCTTCCTCTATCCCTTTTTTTAACCAGAAAAGGTGTTCTTGGATAAAACGAATTCGATAATCATCCTCAACTACTCCGAGCTCATTTAAATAACGTTCTTCTCTTGAAACGCCCATTCCATTTTCTGACACAAACCAATCAATGTTATTGTAATTATCCCTAATATTTATTGCAATATCATAAAGCGCTTCCGGATAAATTTCCCAACCTTTATCTACATTCATACGGCGTCCTGGCAGTTCGTATTCATCATAATACTTATTTGGCATCCAATCGACTGCTAAACTATCAGAAGAGACATCAGGACTTGAAACCCGATGCGGATGATAGAAATTGACCCCTAAAACATCGATAGTATTTTCTTTAATAATATCTAGCTCTTCCTCAGTAGAATGCCAAATCACATCATCTTTTGTTAAATACGAGACTAATTCTTCTGGAAACTTTCCTTTTACTGAGGAATCAAGAAACATCTGATTTAACCATAGATTTGCAAATTTCGCAGCTTCAATATCTTCTTTTTTTTCTGTTGCCGGATAGGATGGTGTTAGATTTAAAATAGTTCCAATACGACTGGATTCATTTTCATTTATTTCACGAAATGCTTTAATTGTTTTAGCAGAAGCCAGTTGAATATTGTAGGCAACTTGAACAGCTTTTTTTCCATTAACTATTTTTGGATAATGAAATTGATACAAGTATTGCCCATCCACAATAACCATTGGTTCGTTAAATGTAAACCAGTCAGTAACCCGATCACCATATAACAGAAAACATTTTTGTGCAAACTTTACAAAGAGCTCTACGACATGTTTTGATTCCCAACCACCATATTTCTGATACAACTCCACTGGCAAGTCAAAATGATGTAGATTAATAATCGGTCGAATACCATTTGCAATAAATTCATTGATAACATCGTTGTAAAAACGAACACCATCCTTATTCAACGTCGCTGTTTCAAAATCGTCAATTAAGCGTGTCCATTGAATAGATGTTCGTACACTATTCAAGCCAATTTCTTTCATCAGTTTTATATCTTCTCTGAAGCTATTATAAAAATTTGATGCTGTGTCTGGTCCCACTTGATCATGAAATGCTTCCGGTTCGATATCATACCAGTAATCAAAAACATTGGCATGTTGTTTGTTAAATCTTCCTTCACTTTGCGGTCCCGAAGTCGCTGCTCCCCACCAAAAGTTATCTGGAAATTTCATTTTCATTTCTGCACCTCTTCTATCACTTCCAAATAAAAAATTTTGCTCTGGAAGTCACCCTCTTTTTCTTTGTTCCAATATTCTTCTGCCCTATCAATATAGTTTTCTCCAAACAATAATCCAATATTCAGTAAATCATCACCATAACGTTCCGTTTTATGATCTATTTGATAGCGATAGTTTGGGTTTAATCCTAATAATTTCAGACGTTTGTAACTTGGATTTGGTTTTGCCAATATTTGGTAATAACCAACCAAAGCAGCCTTTTTATCTTGTGAGACAACCATCCAAGCAACTTCATTGTCCTCATGAAGCAATCTATAGAAAACTCCTGAATGAATCAACTGCCTATACATCTTAAATCGACGTACCTGTTCTCCAATTTCGCCTTTTTCATCACTCGATAACTTTGTTAAATCTAATTCATAACCAAAAGTTCCAAAGGTTGCTACATCTGCACGCATATTAAGGGATGTTTTTCTTCCCACTTGATGATTCGGTACTGCAGAAACATGACTTCCAATACTAGATAGCGGATAAACCATTGATGCACCATATTGAATACCAAGCCGTTCTACTGCGTCTGTATCATCGCTCGCCCATGTTTGAGGTGCATAATATAGCAAAGCTGGATCAAATCTGCCTCCTCCTCCAGCGCAAGACTCAATTAACAAATTAGGATATCGTGTCAATAATTTCTCGTATAGTCGATATACCCCTAAGATGTATCGGTGAAAAGCTTCACCTTGTCTTTCAGAACTTAGATAGTTAGAAAATGCCTCGGATATATAGCGATTCATATCCCACTTTACATAATCAATTGACGTCTCATCTAAAACGGAAGCCATTTGCTGAAAAATTTCTTCAACTACCTCTGGATTAGCAAAGTCCAAAACAAATTGATTTCGCCCGTGAGAGCGATTTTTTTTGGGATGACCTATTATCCAGTCTGGATGTTTCTGAAATAATTTTGTTCCTGATGAAACCATTTCGGGTTCAAACCATAAGCCGAATTTTAAACCAGCTTCATGAATTTTATTTGCTAATACAGGTAATCCGTTGGGAAGCTTTTTTCGATCAACGCTCCAATTTCCCAAAGAAGAATTATCGTTGTTTCTCTCACCAAACCAGCCGTCGTCTAACACAAATAATTCAAGCTCTAATTTCTTTGCTTCAGTGAGTAGTTTTTCCAATTTTTCTTCATTGAAATCAAAGTATGTTGCTTCCCAATTATTTAATAAAATAGGGCGTTCCTTTTCCGCCCAGGTTTGGTTGATTAACTGATGACGATAAAATGAATGAAATATTTGACTCATTCCATTAAGTCCTTCTTTACTATAAACCATGACAGCTTCTGGTGATGAGAAGGATTCCTCGGCTGAAAGATTCCATTTGAACTGAAACGGATTAATTCCTAGCATAACTCTTGTTACATCATAGGTATCTACTTCTATTTGTCCAAGAAAATTCCCACTATAAATCAGACTAAACCCGATAACCTCTCCGTAGACTTCTGTTGCTGTTGGATTACATAGCGCAAAGAAGGGATTATGAATGTGACTGCTTGCCCCACGAGTACTAGAGATAGATTGAACCCCATAATTTAGTTTATCTCTTTGGACCTGTGTTTCTCTTGCCCATGCTCCACTCAAATGAAGAAAGTCATAATTTTTTCCAGGCAAATCTATATTCATACTCATTAAACGATTTACAGTAATCTTCTTATTTCCTCGATTAATTAAAGTTGCATGTCGCGTAATTATTGGGTAATCCACGAAAATTGTATAAAATAATTGTAGCTCTAAATTTGAATATTCATCTTTTAAACGAATAATTAAAGTTTCGGCTTCATCATCAGAGGCAAAAGTTGTTGGTAAATTCTCTATTTTCTGCTTTCCAGAAATTATCTCATAATCTACGTATTGAAATCTGCTGATTGAATCTCCTTCTGGGTAAGTTAATTCTAAGGCAGGATAGCGAAAATCAGTAGTACCATAAACAGGCATTTCTTGTTTTATATGTTCTAATGAAGATGTATAATCTCCTTCAAATTGATTATTGGAAGGACGAATTTCTCGTTCAATTAGATAAGAGAAACTATTTCTATGACGAATAGCAGCTCCATAATAAAGTTGTTCAAGCGTTTTAACTTTTTCCATTACTCGAAAGGTATAGCTCACTTGTCCATTTGTTAAATGAAATTCTTTCGTCTTTTTATTTACATTTATTAAAGCCATTTTTTCTCCTTATTTCATACATTTATTATTTGTTAACCGTCATAGTAGTCTCTACATTTCCCATTCCTAATCCCTTGTCAACTAACCACAAAAACAATCCTGGAATTACAAAAAAGAAAATAATTAAATTAACCCATGCTACTAGAACAGATGTCACTAAAAAACCAGCTATATATAAACTTTTAAAGGGATGGCGTATCATTTGATCAAGAGCAAGCGCATAAATGTACTTTGTTGTCGGATTTTTGTTTACTAACCACGCAGTCCAGCAAAGATAAATTATTGAAAGAAATATTACTAGAAAACTGACAATTTCAAAGACCTGAATCATTTGGTTTTCTGTGCCATTAGACAAAAGAAAGAATGCAGAGATAAAACTTCCTATGAAAAACCACGAAAGAGAAACAATTCTCTCAAATGGAAGAGGGTCTCTTTTCTTCTTAATTAATGTAAAAAATTTCTCTTCGACATTTTGATTAGTTGATACATACGTCAACCCGTCTGAAATTGCTGGTAAAATCCCATATACTAAACCTTTTTTAATTAAAGTAATCCAGAAATAAATACTTCCTTTAACAATTTTATAAAAAAATTCAACGCCGTTGACTAATCTTGAATGCTTCATTTCCATCTTGTTTCTCCTATTTAACAGACCCTGCAACACCGTTATAAATATATTTTTGTAGGAACACAAAAACAATTAAGATTGGTAGAATAACAATAATAACTCCTGCCAAAATAACCGGCCAGTTGGTTCCATATGGACCTTTAAAAGCAAATAATGCAGTTGAGATAACTTTCAAACTACGATCTGGCATATATAAAAATGGGTTATAAAAATCGTTATAAACTCCCACACCGCTAATAATCAACATAGTAACAATTGGTGCTTTTAAGTTTGGTAAAATGATTCGCCAGAAAATACCAAAGTAAGAAGCTCCATCTAAGTAGGCTGATTCATCTAGTGAAACTGGAATTTCATTTAAATATTGTAAAAATACATATACAGAAATGACGTCCGTCCCTAAATTCAAGACAATAACTGCCCACATCGTATTAAAAAGTCCTAAACTATTAATAATTTGAAAAGTTGCTACTTGGCTGGTAATACCTGGAATTAACATAGCCATCATGAACAATGTCATAATAAGTTTTTTTAGACGAAACTCAAATCGATTCATTGCATATGCAAACATTGATCCTAAAGTTAATTTTCCTACCATACTAATCACAAAAATAATAAGCGTATTTTTAAATCCTAATAGCATCTGACCATTCACGAAGGCTGTTTTATAATTTGAAAAATCAAGTGCTTTCGGCAATGATAAAACTCCTGTACTTAGAAATTCAGCATTTGATTTAAAGGAACCAATAAAAACAACTAAAATCGGTAGTATCGCTACAATAGCACCAATACCTAAGATAAAATACTTAAAAATACTCCCTGGAGTAATCCTTATTCTCTTTTTTCTATTTTGCTGTGTTTGTATGAATTCCATCACGCATTCTCCTTTTCTCTAGTAGCAAACCGTTGGACCACTGTTACGGCTATTACTATGACAAGCAAAATCAGTGCCATCGCAGAAGCTAAACCGACCTTATTATATTTGAAAGCCGTATCAATTGTCTTAATAACAAAAGTCATGGTTCCGTTTGATCCTCCCGTCATGATATACGGAATGTCAAAGACACTTAAAGAACCGCTCACGCCCAAGATGATATTTAAAAAGATAATACTCTTGATGCTCGGCATAATAATATATCGGAACTCATCCCAACGATTCGCCCCATCAATTTCAGCTGCCTCATAAATTTCTGGATTCACAGATTGAATGGCACCTAAGAAAATCAAGAAATTGAATCCAGTGTATCGCCAAACAGACGTAAACGCTAAAGAAATATTGTTGATAGAACGATCCCCCAACCACAGCCGGATTTGGTTTTCTAGCCCTAGTCCACTAAGTACAGTATCTAATGTTCCACCACCCTTGTAGAAATACAAAAAAATAAATCCAATGGCTACACCATTCAACAAGTAAGGAAAAAAGAGAATTCCTTTCCAAAAGTTTGCGAACTTCACTTTAAAAGATAGGATAGTTGCAAATAATAGTGCAAAACCTAATTGAAAAAAGGTGGCAATGAAATAATAAAGACTTGTTTTAAAAACTGTAAAATAATTTGGGTTGGTTAAAACTGTTTTATAGTTTGCCCAACCCACCGATTCACTCGTAGGATTATAGCCATTCCAATTGGTGAAACTATATTGAATCATTTTTACTAATGGATAATAAGAAAAAACCAATAATAGCAATACTGGAATGATGGTAAAACTAATAACTAAAATTCGTCGCTCTATCTTTTGGCTAAACTTAAATTTTTTCACCTAATATTCCCCCTTCAATAACTGTGTAGGATGTGTATAAAATACATGGAACTAGAACAAACTTTTTTTATTTGTTCTAGTTCCAATAAAAATTTCTATTCCCGCTAAAAATTGCTATTGGACACTTCTAGTATAGGTAACACACCGTATTTTGTGTTATTCACTAACTGATTTGATTGCATCAGACCATCGTTTATTAAAGTCATCCATAATTGTATCAAAGCTTTCATCTGTATTACCCGTAGCTGAATCAATAATTCGTTGTTTTTCAGCATCAGTTGTTCCAATTCCTAATTCAGATTCATTATTGATATCACTAAATAATGATTCTTTTCCTGCTGGTGCTGGCTCTTCTTCAATTAATTCAACACCTGCCTCCTCACTAGATTTCAATGCTGTCGGATATTCTCCACCAATGACAGCCGGAAGTCCACCATTGTCTACTGCATAATCAGAGTCATTTACTAACCAATCAAGTAATTTTCGTGCTGCTTCTTTGTGTTTACTATGAACATTAATTGCTAAGTTATAATCTCCACCAACACCCATATATTGTTTTCCATCGGAGGCTGTCATTGGAAATGCTTGGAATGTGATATCATCCGCTGCATCAGGATTTATTTCTTGAATTTGAGGAACTGCCCAACTTCCTAGAACCATTACTCCAATTTTCCCATTTGCCATGTCCGCTTTTGATTGCTCCCAATCACTTGTTGTTGGATCAGCTTCGATTAATCCAGCTTTACTCACGTCATACAAGGTTTTATAGATTGTATTCATAACTTTTCCATCTTCAAATGGTGCAGTATCACTAGTCATTTTATTAGTAAAAGCTTTATCACCAGATGCTCCAGGACGGACGAAATCCCAGTTTGATAAAGTCCATCCAGCTGCATAATTTGTATAAAGTGGTGTCACGTCCGGAGTTTTTTCTTTTATCGTTTCTAATGATGCTACAAAATCTTCCGGTGTTTTAGGAAATTCAGTAATTCCCGCATCATTGAAAACCTTCATATTGACGACCATACCAGTTGCATTCATTTGAGTTGGAATGCCATAGGAAACGCCTTCATAAGATCGATCATTTAATCCCATATATTTTTCTGCAAGTTCTTCTTTGTCACCTAACGGTTCAAAAAAAGTAGCAAATTCTTGCGGTTGAATATCTCCAGGTAACATCAGCAAATCTCCGTATTCATCGCTATTCATACGTGTTTTCATCTGACCAACATAATCTGTAATAGTTTGAATTTCAACATTAATATCAGGATATTTTTTATTGAATTCCTCCATATATTTATCCCATTTTCCATTTCCTTCCCAGTCTGTTTTGTGGTTAATAAAGGTAATTGTTTCTTTTCCCTCTTTATCTGCTTTTGCAGAATCTCCTGATTTCCCACATGCTCCTAAGAAAAGTAACCCTACTGCAGAAAGACCCACCAAACTCAAAATCGATTTCTTTTTCATCATAATTCCTCCTAATTTTTTAGTAAGCGATTACAAAAATAGTATATCACCACTTCCACTTAATGTATATACTTTATTTTTATTTTCTATATATTTTTGTAAAAACTATATATTACTTCCTCCACAGGCTTGCCATACAAGGCATAGTCACCATCTAATTTAGCTTTTACTTTTGGGTATAGAGCTACTTTCCAATCCCATAAACCAAATCCTTGAACCCATTTTCTCTTCAAACATGCTGTGAACATTGTTTGATACCACTCTTCTTGAGCAGTCAGACTAACATTCCCTGATAGTTCCCATTTATTTGGTAAGTATTCACTTCCTGTTCTGCTGGGACATCCAACCTCGCAAAAAAAGAAAGGTTTTTCTTCTTTTAAAATAACTTTTTCTATTCGATCCAGCTCCTGTTCCCACTTATCGATTGGATAGTAACCCGAGGACGAAATTACGTCTACAGCATCCCACCAAGTTATATTCGATTCTTGGTACTTATCACAATTGTAAGTAATTAGCCCGCTATAAACGATTCGTATTTTTCGAATCAATTCTCTCCATTCATTTTCACGTCTATCTGAGTTAACAAGTTCACAACCGATAACTAACATATCACATTTATTTTTCTCAGCTAAAGCAGCATAATACAAAAGATATTCTGTATACGAAGCAAACCATTCACTCCATTTTGGTTCACCAGGAACATCATGATCAAAAAAATTAATATGCGCTCGCCAAGTACCATCAGTTACATTTACCATTGGCTTTAACACTACTTTCAATCCGTTTTTTTTCGAATAGTCAATCATCCCCTCTATTTCTTTATTCATTAAAGTGGATTCTGCTTTCCACTCAATTTCAGTTGATTGTGTTGTTTTTTGTTCGACGACTATTGGGAGAATAACGTAATTAGCAGCACATCTATCTTTCATTAATCTCAAAGACTTTTTGGCTTGTTGTGTTTCCCACTCCCCTCTTTTGCTCATAAAACCAAAAGTGACTCCTTTAATAAAATCCATAAAAAACCTCCAAATAGATTGACATTTGTTAATAAAAGTATATATTTTTATTTGTAAGCGATAACAGGATTATGAATTATCTTTCTTAATTTGTAAAGAACTTTTTCAATTCTAGTTAAATAAAATAGTAGATATGAAGGTGGAACTTATCAAAAGAACAGTAATTCAACAACAATTGATTCAATCCATTCTACCGTTTTGGTTAAATCAAATCGACTTAACTTATGGCGGATTTACAGAAGTAACTAGTCATGATTTGAGAAAAAATATTACTGCAGCAAAACACGGAGTAATGCAAAGCCGTTACCTCTGGGCTTTGTCTGCAGCCCAACAATATACTTATTCATCAGATTTAAAAATGGCAAGTAAGCACAGTTTTGATTTTATAAAGAAAAATTTATGGGATAAAGATTTTGGTGGAATATACTGGCAAGTAGATTATGCTGGAGAAACGATAAAAAATATAAAGGTTTTGTATGCTCAAAGTTTTGCTCTATATGCATTTTGCGAATATTATAAAACAACAAAAGATGAAACCGCACTCTCCTTAGCAAAAGAGTTGTTTCATTTAATTGAAATGTACGCTTTTAGGGAAAATGGATATACTGAAGAATTCTCACGAGATTGGCAAACTCAACCTATACATGAAGTTGGTATCCCTCACAAAGAATTAACTTTCACAACTAATACACATTTACATCTATTGGAAGCTTATACAAGTCTTCATCAAGTATGGCCCAACCCGAAATTACAGAGTAAAATATTATTCTTACTTGAATTGTTCCAAAAAAAAATTATGCAACCCGAGGGGTATTGTAATCAATTTTTTACAGAAGATTGGCGATCATTGCTGCCTGGTGCATCTTATGGACATGATATCGAAACCTCTTGGTTACTTGATCGAGGACAGATTGAAATCCAAACAATATTTTTAGACAAACAGATTCTAGATTTGGCAGACTATAGTCTTCAATATGGTATCGACAGGCTGGGACTTATGAATAACTCTACCGATTTTTCTAAAATAGATAAAACGAAAGTCTGGTGGATTCAAGCAGAATCAGTAATCGGGTTTTATAATGCCTATCAAAAAACGAAACAGAAAAAATACCTTCAAGCAGCCGATACCATTTTTCAAGCAATACAGACTTATTTTATCGATTCTAGACAGCATAGCGAATGGTTTGGTTATCTATCACAAGACAATCCTCCGATAGTTAGTCTTGATTATTCTTCAAATATCAGTGATAACTGGAAAGGACCATATCATACAATTCGTATGTATCTAGAACTAATAAACCGATTGGAGCAAGAAAATGATTAAAATTGATGACTGGAAAACTTACAAAGGATTAGGGATAAAACCTGCCAATTTTGATGATTTTTGGGATACTGAATTAAAAAAAATTGATATATCTGAATTGAACTATGAATTGTTTCCTTATGATTTAGCTTCACAAGTAGCTGATGCATATCATTTATATTTTACTGGTGTAGATGGTGCACGTATACATTGCCAATTATTAAAACCAAAAAATATAAACAGAAAGTGTAAAGGCCTGTTACAGTTTCATGGCTATCATACAAATTCAGGAGATTGGCAAGATAAAATTGGCTGGGTAGCAGAAGGTTTTGTTGTTTTGGCAATGGATGCCCGAGGGCAAGGGGGAATTTCAGAAGATAGAACTCTTACTTCTGGAACTGTTACAAAGGGACTGATTATTCGAGGTGTTGAAGAAGGTCCTGACAACTTATATTACAAACGAGTCTTTTTAGATACAGTAAAAGCGGCAAGAATCCTGATGTCTATGGAGGAAGTAGACGCTGAAACGATTTATGCCCAAGGTGCTTCTCAAGGTGGTGGCTTAGCAATCGCCTGCACAGCACTTGTTCCAGAAATCAAAAAAGTAATCGCAACCTATCCTTTTTTATCAGATTATCGAAAAGCCTATTCTATGGGGGCACAAACCTCTGCTTTTGAAGAAATTCCATACTGGTTCCAGTTTAAAGATCCTTTACATGAACGTGAGGAGGCATTCTTTCAAACATTAGAGTACATTGATATCCAGCATCTTGCACCTCGCATTCAGGCAGATGTTTATTGGTTAATGGGATTACAAGATACTATTGTTCCACCAGAAACTCAATTTGCTACCTATAACAAAATACAAAGTAAGAAAAAGTTATTTGTATTACCAGAATATGGACATGAATATCTTCCCAAAATAAGTGATTCATTGCGGAGTGTTTTTATAGATTAGATAGCAAAATTCACAATCTGCTGATTAATCAGCAGATTGTGAAATAAATTACAAATCAAGGAATTGTGATATTATACTAAAGGAGTTTAACTTTTAGGTTACTCCGGTGAGATTCCATAAGCACCCTTTTGTAAATACTATTGTTAACGGCTATATCACAACTTCTTTTTGTTCTATCCCCACATACTCTTTCTCCCTAACTTAATTACATAAATGATTTCCCCGCCATTTAATCCCACTATTTATCAAAAATAAGCAACTTTGAAAAACGATGATACATGACTTGCATCATCAAACTTACAGGTAACGTCATATATACTAGAGGAATCAAACCAGGTATAAAATTAAAAACAACAAAAGTTCCTATCAGTATCAATAGTGAAATCAAACTTTCAACGGGAGAAAAGATAGCAATCAGAAAGGGTTGCAAAATAAGTCGATACCCACTCAACTCAAAATGAACAAAAACTGGAAAGAAAAAAATAATTAAAATCACAAAGCATAAAACAAGCATCTTGATAATCATTTCAAAAAAATATGATTGCTGATCAATCAGTTGAAATTCAATAAAAAGAGGTTCTATAATATTTAGTGTTGTTACTCAAATCGAGTAAGGACACTAAATATTTTTTTATAACAAAAAGCATTTGGTTCCTT
>NZ_MAEK01000005.1:0-32153 GCF_009933265.1 Enterococcus sp. JM9B
TTTTATTCTTTATTTAAAACTCTGCAACAGAACCGGTAAATGAATGAAAAAGATGGAAGAATCATTATTCAATAGCTTTCTTAAATACTCCGTTATAAAATGTGAACAAGTAAAAAGACATCTATCCCTATTTTCTACACTTCCACTTTACTACTATCTTTGAATCGTACAATTTTCTTAACTCTTCTCGTTTACCTCAATTCATTTTCAAGTGGAATCAACTCATCATCTAACATTTTACGCCATGCTCGCTTCATTTCTTGTGGGTATTTAAATGGTTTCGCTTCTGGATGTTTGGCTTTATATCCTTCGTAATCCTTACTGTTGATAATTGCTTTCATATTAGGAATTGGATCTTCACCTGGCATATATTGCAGATTAGAAGCATGTAATTCTTTCTCAGAAACAAACCACTCATTGGAAAAGGCATGAATCAAATTATCACTTGCTTGTGTAAAATAGCGACGTTTAATGACAAAGATATCTTCATTACTATCTAAAGTCCCCACATCAAATGCATTTAAAATTTGTCGGTAAACTTCTTTGACTCCTTCTGTTTTATTCAATTTAGCCAAAGCTTTTTCGATTTCTTCTCGTGCATCTGAACTATTCGCAGCATAAGTTCCTAGTAATTGATCAATATAAGTTGAATCAATATCATACAACTTAGTGGTATTTTCACTA
The DNA here is from genome assembly GCF_009933265.1 of Enterococcus sp. JM9B. Classification (NCBI taxonomy): domain Bacteria; kingdom Bacillati; phylum Bacillota; class Bacilli; order Lactobacillales; family Enterococcaceae; genus Enterococcus; species Enterococcus sp. JM9B. The sequence goes on from NZ_MAEK01000005.1 coordinate 685, forward strand.
TAAAATTCGATCGTTGAAAAATCTTCTCCCTCTTTTTCTGGTTCTTCCTCTATTAATGAACCCTTCACGGTCTCGTACACACCAATTTGTTCTTCCAAAAGTTGAATTTGATTATTCAAAGTTGAAGATTGCACCATGTCATCATTGTAATCGTCATAAGTCACTAACGATTCATAAGCACGATTCAATTCTTGGAATGCTTTGACATATTCGATACGAGTTTCAAGAGGCGTATGTTCATCAATAGATTCCATGGATGAAACCTCTTTTAACTTACCATATGCTTGTTTGAATCTTTTTTTGGATTCCTGATAACTTGGATAAATCAAGCCCGATTCTTCTTTAGCTTCTGAATACAGTTTTGTCGCATCCTCGACATTCTTCTCCATTGTCGCTGGCTTTCGGAAAGTAACAATTAGTCCTTTTGTTTTTTCTGGATACGTACGGTTCGTACGTGAAAAAGCTTGGATCAATCCTGCATACTCTAGATTACGATCCACAAATAGGGTTTGAATCGTAGGGGCATCAAAACCTGTCAATAGACGATCCACTACGATCACTAAATCGATTTGTTTCCCAAATTGTTTGAATTCCGCTCTTTTTCGTGCCAAACGATTATTGATGTCTCCGTTATAACGCTCAATGTCTGCTAATGACCAGGCAGTATCATAATACTGATTATATTCCTCAATAATTTTTTGCATTTCTTCTTGTTGGGCACTTGAATCTCGGCTATTTTCTTCCAATGAATAGGTAATAGCGATCCTTGGGAAATCAGGATCCTCCATCGTTCGACCTTCACGAATGGGCTGATCGGGAAACTCTTTTGTTAACCATTCAGGCTCTTTTGTCATTTCTTTGATGGCCCGATAATACTTTTTGGCCATGTCAATGGAACTCGTGGTTAAGATTGCAGATTTCGTTGGACGGCCATTTCGAAAATCAAATTTTGTATAGGCATTATCTGGACGGAACATTTTATGAATGACTTTTTGGATATGTTCATCTGCTTCAAAAACAGCAGGGTCCAAATAACTTTCTTTTTTGACAGGCTCCATTTGATCGATCATACGATTGATCTGTTCTGATGAATACTCTGCATATGTTTCTACTTCTTTTAATTTCCGATAGATTTTATTCTCTAATGAAGTCGGCTCAACGGTGTTTTCATGCTCTACTTGAAATCCTAAGACAGAGCCATCTTCTAGTGCATTCTTGATGGTATAGGTGTGCAAGACTTCTCCATACTGATCATAGGTTGTACGTGCCAATTGCCCTTTGGCTTGTTTCCGATTCTCAGGAAAAATCGGCGTACCTGTAAAGCCAAACCAAGTGGATTTCGGAAACATTTTTTTGATTTCTTCCATATTTTCAGCACTTAACGCTCGATGACACTCATCTACTACAAACACGATATGTTGTCCCATTAATTTTTGGAAGCGATTGGTTCCTTTTTTCTCTTCTTGTTTCTTTGCATATTTCAACGCCGCATCTAGCTTTTGACGGGTTGTAATAATCACAACATTTGCATTGGCATCTGCCAACAGGGTTTCACTTAATTCTTTGGCACTTCCTGTTCCCACGATCAAGCTATTCGCTTTGGCGTTCCCAGAAGAAATCCCCGTATTAAATTCCGAAGCAAATTTCGTAAACTCTGTGGTGGTCTGATTATCTAAATCTTTGCGGTCCACTAACATGATCGTTCGATCGATCCCCGATTTTCGCGCTAAAAGCTTAGTAGATACAAAACTAGTCAACGTCTTTCCTGAACCAGTCGCATGCCACACATACCCTGATTGATGTTTATTTGCGGCAATAAACAAGGCTTGAATCGCATGTACTTGATAAGGATGTAACACCATGAGGGTTTTATTGTCTTGATCTTCACTGACAATCGTATAATCCGCAATCAAGCGATGAGCATCCGGAATATTTAGCACTTGTTTGCAAAACTCATATAAGTTTTCTACCTTTTTATTATCTTTCGTTCGCCAACTAAATAAAAACTTAGGATGCAAATCCTTCGGTAAGGCATTTGCAAAATAACGGGTCGTTTGTTCATTAGAAACCACAAACAACTGTAAGGTCGAAAAGATATTGTTCCGAAACATGCCTTCTTCAGCATATTTTTTGATTTGATTAAACGCCTGATAAAAACCATCTTTTGCAGTTACTTGTTTCAACTCGATTTGGATAATCGGTAAGCCATTGATCAATAAGGTGACGTCAAAACGTCGATCCCGCGCTTCTATGTTACTTCCACGTTTTGCAATTTGATGGACCACTTCATAGGTAGAGATTCCTCCACCAATATCTTGATTCGAATAAAGGATAAGTGAGGCAGAACCTAATTGCGGATCTTCCCGTTCAATCGTGATCCGAGCCATCCCATTTTCACCTTTTAACCATTTTGCAGCATCAAATGGGGTTTTCGTTCGCAGCAGTAATTCGGTTTTGATCGTTTCAAATTCTTTATCAGTCAAAGAAGAATCATTCAGTTCTGCTTGATTATTTGAGATAATTTTTTGGCGTAAATTGACCCAAAGATCTTCTTCTGATTTTAGATCCGGACGATACGTCCACTGATTATGCCCTTCTCCAAGTACACGAATCAACTGTTCTTCGACTTCCGCTTCCTCACGATGACTAATTTTCATTTTTCTTCCCTCCCTAAACAAACATCTTTTGCAAGAAGCCTTTTTTCGTTTCTTTTAGTAAATCTAATTCATGCTGGTGAAGGGCAATCGTGTCATCTAGCTGCTTGAAGAAGGAACCAATTTTTTGTTGTTCTGAATAGTTTGTTATAAAGAATTTAACCTTAGAAAGATCTTTCCCATACATATGAGTGATAGTTGTACCAACAGTGATAGGGAATAATTTTTGTCTTTGTGAATTAATTTGATAACTCATAAAAATAGATAAAACACGAGTGTCCTGTTTGGGTCTGGCAATTATTATATCTCCACCAAGCTTAACGTTATTTAACATAATCGCATTGGCTTGTGCCGTACCATTAGGAACCGTAGAACTTCCTGGAAATAGCAAATCATTATCTTTTGATAACACCCCGTCATCATCAGAACTTAGATATACTTCACTAATTACTTCTGAATATTTTGTGTAAAGATGTCCGTAAGCAATAGCTGGATCATCCTTAGAATAAGTAAAACTATTTAAAGGTAACCCCTTACCTTTACTAAAATCATAAATTGAACCTAACTTCCGCTCTTCCCAATCTTTCGTAAATCCAGGAAACCGAATTTCTGGTACTTTTGCTCCGTTTTTAGGGAACATTTTTTGTAAGAATCCTTTTTTCGTTTCCTTCAGCAAATCTAGCTTACGTTGATGAAGGGTGATAGTATTGTCGAGTTGTTTAAAGAAAGCACCGATTTTTTGTTGTTCATCTAAAGTTTTAGAAATTGAAACGTCTAAAGCCAGTAAGTTTTCTGGTTTGACTGACTGTCTTTTTGTTACAGTACCTTCCTCATATTGCAAAGCTCTTTGTTTGAAGCTATAACTAGTTACAATTAGTTCTATGAACGCTGGTACTTGGTTCGTTTCAAAAGTTACATAAATTGGTGAAATGACGCCTAATCCATACTTATTTCTATCAATTGCTCCATATTTTAAATTAGAGGGATTATACACAATATCATTATATTTAGTTAATAGATACATTTTTGTATTAGCGTCTTTTGTTAAAAAATCTCGATTATTTGTTTTGCGCTCACTCCGGTCTATTACACCTTGACCAGCTGCAAATGCAAGTAGAGGAATTTCTTTACTAATTTTAGATCTAATTTTACGTTCCGATAACATATCCCCTAACTTACGCAGTTCCCAATCATCCGCAAATCCTGGGAAACGAATTTCTGGTCGTGTATCATTGCTCATGTTTGAACACCTCCAGCGCACCTTGCAACCACGCTTCATTTTCAGGTGTTGTTTGCAGGGAAGAGATAGCTTCTAAAAGTTCTTTTTCTAGCACTTGCTGTTCTTGTCGTATCTTCTTGATGTCATTTCCGACATGAACCATATCAATTGGTTCTTCTTCTTCAAACGTATCTACATAGCGTGGGATATTTAAGTTATAGTCATTTTCTTTGATTTCATCAAAGGTTGCCAAATGAGCGTATTTCTCGACATCTTTTCTTTCAGCGTAGGTTTCGAGGATTTTTTGAATGTTTTCTTCCGATAATTTATTCTGATTTTTTCCTTTGACAAATTCTCGACTAGCGTCAATGAATAATACATCTCGAGTTTGGCGGTTCTTTTTCAATACAATCACCGTCGTTGGAATCGACGTACCAAAGAACAAGTTCGCAGGCATACCAATCACGGCGTAAATACTGCCATCTTCTAATAATTTTTGACGAATGCCCCCTTCTGCAGCGCCACGGAATAAAACTCCGTGTGGCAAGACGATGGCCATGGTCCCTGTTTCCTTCAAATGATAGAAACCATGAAGAAGAAACGCAAAATCTGCTTTGGATTTTGGCGCTAATTTCCCATAACGATTAAATCGAGAATCATCTAAGAAGGTCGCATCTGCTGACCAGTTAGCCGAATAAGGTGGATTCATTACTACTGCATCAAATGTGTAAGGTTCATCTGTTGGCCAGTCCTTATTCAACGTATCCCCATTGCGGAGATTCATTTCTTCGGCATCTACCCCATGTAAAATCAAGTTCATTTTTGCTAGATTGTATGTCGTTGTATTTAATTCTTGCCCATGATATTTAACGTTATCTTGGTGAGTTAAGTAGTTACGTACGTTTAACATCAATGAACCTGAACCCATCGTTGGATCAAAAACACTAAAGAATCGTCGTTCTTTTTGGTCCAACGTCACAATTTGTGCCATCATATCAGAAACCATATGAGGCGTGTAAAATTCTCCGGCTTTCTTCCCTGCTTCTGAAGCAAATTGACTGATCAGAAATTCATACGCATCCCCGATCACGTCCCCATCGTGACCTAAAACTTCCACATCATTCAATTTCTTAATGACTTCGGTAATCGTCACGTTTCGTTGTTGCTCATCTGTTCCTAGTTTTTTTGATTGGAGATCCACATCATCAAATAACCCATTAAATTGATTGTAGGTAGATGCCAATTGCACAAAGGCTTTATTTAGATCGTTCAATTGGAACGTTGCTTGTTTTGCTTGATCCGCTAAGACGTTGAAAAGATACTCTGGCGCAATCGCATACCCCAAAATATCAACGATTGTGGCAATCAGGTCTTCTTTTGATTCTTCATCTGAAAGTAATTCACGATACAACATCGTTTGTTTGCTTACCGTATCATATTCCTCTAAGGATTCATCTGCTAAAAGAACCACTTGTTCCAACAATCGGTCGGATAAATATTTATAGAAAATCAGCCCCAATAAATAATTTTTATATTCTGACGCATCCATTTTACTACGGAGATTATCTGCCGCACTAAATAATTTTTGATTTAATTCTGCACCCAAAAAGATACACTCCTATCTTTTATTTAAATTGCTATATACCCTCTTATTTTAGCATACTCCCTTTTAGAAAAAGAAAAAAACTTATTCTTGCTAATAAACCACGTGAGAGGAGACTAACGTTGCTTGACATAACTTAAACTAGATCGTTAATTTGTTTATATTTCTACATAGTTATCTTTAGAACCATTCAGATACATATGAAACAATTACATATGAGGGAGCGTCAATAATTTTGTGTAAATGGTTCTTCCCTACTGCAGATTGTTTCTAATTCTCCATCGGGTGACTCAGCATTTGTTCGAGCTCGCCTTCGGCCTGTTGGAAACCTTTATGACTGCGACCTAGGAATTTTTGGTTGTAAGTATCAAAAGACGAGACTAAGAAACGTTCCATCGACTCTTCATTTTGGAACTGTTCCTTGCGGTGGCTGTATTTCTTGATTTGCTTATTAAAGGATTCAATCAAGTTCGTAGAGTAAATACTCTTGCGTATGGCTAATGGGAAATCATAGAAAGTGAGCAGGTAATCGTTCGAAAGAATCGATTCCACCATTTTTGGATAGCTGATTTTCCATTTTTCCGCAAAAGCACCACGTTCTTCCAATGCCGCCTTTTTAGATGACGCTTGATACACCATTTTAAAATCATCACAGACTTCCTTACGATCATCGACACGCACTTTGTGACTGATATTACGGGAAACGTGCACACAGCAATGTTGAAAACGGGCTTTGGGGTAGAACCGCTGCACGGCCCCTGCCATCCCCTTTAAGCCATCCGTGATGAAAAGGAGGACGTTTTTCACGCCACGTTCCTGGAGGTCTATTAAAATCTCTTCCCAAATCGTGATAGATTCAGTTGGTGCAATCGCATAGCTCAACACTTCCTTTGAACCGTCCGGGCGAATGCCAACTGCGATATGAATGGCTTCCTTGGCGACGGTTTTCCGCTTTAAAGGGATATAGGTTGCGTCCATATAAATAGCGGCATAACGGTCATGAAGCTCACGTTCCTTAAATGAAGTGACTTCTTCCGTAAATGATTTAGTCATATTGGACATGGTTTGGGGCGTGTAGTGATGCCCATACATTTTCTCAATCAAGTCTGCGATTTCCGACATGGTAATACCTTTTCGGAAGAGGTGAATGACGGTCTCCTCTAAGGTATCATTCGTCCGTCTATAAGCAAGAACAGTCTGTTGCTTGAACTCGCGTTGCGGTCGCGCGGAATCTGGAGATGAAGTTCCCCGTACTCGGTCTTGACCGTACGGTCATAGGAGCCTTTACGAGAATTACCCGTCTTAAAACCAATGCGATGGTACTTTTCGTAATCGAGGAAAGCCGTTAACTCCGTTTTGAGAAGCGTATTGACAGCTTTTTCCAAATGGACACGGAATAATTCATTCAAATCGCCTTTGTTCGCTAGAGTCTTTAGAATTTTTGTAGTAAAATCGTTCATATGGAAGTCCTCTTTTCTGTGAATGTGTTGTGGTAACTCTATTCTACAGAAGGGACTTCCTTTTTTCTATTTACACAAAATATTTTACACTCTCACATATGATTTTTTCCATCGTCGATTGTAAAATTAAGCTAGACAAATAAATAAGCCATTCGTGGTACACTCAAAATGTAATTCCGCCAAAGAATACATAGGAGTGATCACGAATGACCTACACCCATCTTAACACGGATGAACTGGTGATGATAGAAGCTTATTACCATCAAAACATCGCAGTTACGACAATATCCGGCCGGTTAAAACGTTCCAGAATGACGATTTACAATGTCATCAACTTTTTGAAAGAAGGCCATACGGCCTTGGAATATTACCAACAATACAAGCAAAACAAGCAGCGTTGCGGAAGGCGCAAGGTTGTCCTGCCCGTGGAACAACAGGTCTACATCACTGAAAAAGTCGCACAGGGATGGACGCCCGATGTCATCATCGGTCGGAAAGAAATGCCGATTGCTTGTTCCATGCGGACGCTTTATCGTCGCTTCAAGGAAAAGATGTTTGATGAAACAACCTTGCCCGTGAAGGGAAACAGAAAACCAACCGGCCATCAGGAACGTCGGGGAAAACAGGCCTTCAAGCGGAATATCGCTGAAAGGGAGACCGATTATCCGGCATTCAAGGAAGAATTTGGCCATATCGAAGGCGATACCATTGTGGGCGTTCACCACAAGAGTGCCGTCATTACATTGGTCGAACGCCTCTCCAAAGTCATTATCACCTTGAAGCCCGATGGGCGGAAGGCAAGTGACATCGAGCATACGATGAACAAGTGGTTTGAAGCGATTCCCAGGCATTTATTCAAATCCATTACGTTTGATTGTGGAAAAGAATTCTCTAATTGGAAAGCGTTATGTAACCAACATGACATCGCAATCTATTTCGCCGATCCCGGAACGCCTTCACAGCGGGCACTGAATGAGAACTCCAATGGCTTGCTGCGAAAAGACGGGTTGCCGAAAGAAATGGACTTCAATCAAGTGGACCAAGCCTTTATCTCTTCAGTTGCGAACCAGCTAAACAAGATTCCGCGGAAATCCTTAGATTACCAGACGCCACTAGAAATGTTTTTGAGTTACCTAGACGAATCTACTTTGTCTAGCTTAAGTTGATCTTGTATGATTGATTGATCCAAAGAAAGAAAATCAGCATACCTGGCATTGTTGCTTTTCAAATAATTCTTAGTTCAAACAAATTAGTGCCTAATTTTTTTACCCATTTTAAACGTTATGCTATAACATGAAATTCGTTTCTTTAATTTACTGGTATTCAGAAAAAAAGTCGTCAATGCAAGTTACGATATAATCATTCAAATCATTAGCTGGTGTCAGAGTCTGAATTCCCATGTAACATCGTTCACCAGTAGAATAACTTTCTTCTACACTACCTAAATGTATAATGATAGCATTGGTTTCAGATATAATATCAACGATTTTATCATATTCATCCTCAGGGTTTCTAGATTCAACAGTTACTTCAAACGATATTAAATTATTATATTTAGGATCTATATTAATTGTAGTAGTGGCATTCTTATCCATTTTTGATATCTCAAATCGTAACAAGTTTACTATTGATTCTTCCACAGTTACATTATATATAGCATATCCAAAATAATTTATTGACATTAATGACATTACATACTCTCCTTTATATTGGCTTATTGTAATTCAGTAACTGTTCTATTGTTTACTATAAATAACGAATACCATAAATACATTCTTCATACATAAATGATAAAATTTTTGATTCATCACTAGATTGGTTGCTATTATAATACATAGATAGCAGTTCATTAAATTTTGCAAATACCCTTTCAGGAACGGATAACAATCCCAAGCCGTGGCTAAACATGATTTTATTAGCAGTTAACAATGCTGTTCGCTTATTGCCATCCCAAAATATTTGATTTTTCGAAATGAATAGAAACAGTCGCAATGCCTTTTCTGTCTCTGATATCTCTTGATTCATTATTTCGTCATATTGATTCTTTACCTCATCTTCAGTTAACATTGGTGGCACATATCTTCCTTGAATAGTCGATACTTCAACTCCGCCGGTTCTTATTTCACCAGGAAAAAGGGCATCTTCCGCTGCAACGATCCGATTAATCCGCTTACTAGTCTCTAGCAGGGGCTCTTGTACGTCGTTTAACAGCATTTCAAAGCCTCTTTTTAAGTTAACGACGGTCAGGACATCATTTACAGCCACATTATTAGCTCGATTATACTTTATAATCTCTTCTGTTTGTAATAGCGTTGTATTTAACCCTTCAAATTTTCCCGCATTATAAACCAGTTCCACAATGTTTTTCTTCAATAAATACACAGACTCTTTGCGAGATAAGTGGTATTTATCAGGAAATTTCGGACGCTTTTCTTCGTTCATCTTCTCACCTCTTGAATTTTTTCTTCTATTATATAGGGCATTATTCTGTCATAGATCCAAACTCTTTACTGCGGTATCTTTATCTTCCTGGGTGATCCCAATATAGCGTAAGGTCTCCCGCTGCGAAGAATGGTTGAGCAGCGACTGAATGATCTCTGTTTTGGTCCCTTGCTTGTACAAAAAATAGCCGAAGGTCTTGCGCATCGAATGGGGACCAATTTCTTTCAACCCAACCGCTGTTCCTGCTTCATGAATGATCCGCCAAAGGCTTTGTCGGGTCAAAGGCGTATCTGCTCCTTTTCGACTTGGAAACAAATATTTGCTGAAGTCATGTACTTGCAGCTGCTCAGGAAATTCTGATTGGACATAATCGAGAATCACTTTTCGTAATTTGTTTGAAATGAAGACCGAATTATGTTTGGCCGTTTTTTGTTCCTTCATGGCCAGACGTTCTTTGACAATCACCCGCCCACGGGAAATTTCTAACACATCACTTAATTTCAACTGCCTTAAATCGGAGATTCGATACGCTGTATTGATCCCGATCGAAAAAAGCACCAAATTTCGTTGCCCATATTTTCCGGAAGCCAAAATTGCCTTCATGGCATCGATCTTTTTTTTGTCGCGAATCGGTTCCACGCTCTTCATTTTTAGTCCCCTCTCAAATGTTACTTAATATGATTATAACAGATAATAAGTCACATTTAAACAAGCTATAGAAAAAAGGCTCTAAAAGAAAAGTGATTTCCTCTTAGAGCCTCTAAGGATGGAGCGGTTTTAACGAATGTGACAGAATCCGATTGTGTCACATTGGACTTTTGATATTTTCGGTAAGATTTGATTATCTCAGAACATTAATATTGCCCCTTTAAAAAATTTTGTCAGTACTTTTAAGTTATTCTATTCTGAAAATTCAAAATTTTCAGTCTATATAATTAACTTATATTCTGTTTTACCAAATGATAAGCTTTAAAAAGTATTCAGAATTTAGTCATGTTATGGATCCAATAAAGTAGATATGGAATATTTATTTTCTCTTGTCTAATTTATAAGAACTAAATGATTTCATCATTGTTTTGACACTTGAAGTTTCCGAATGAAAACTCTATAATGAGAAATGTGAAAATGTTCACTTATTATAAATTAAGTTTGGAGGCTTTTATTTATGAAAATTGCAATTGCAGGGGCCGGCGCGATGGGTTCCCGGTTCGGACTGATGTTGAAACAAGGTGGTAACGATGTTTTGCTAATCGACGGCTGGCAGGAGCATATCAATGCCATCAAAGAAAACGGATTGAAGGCTAATTATAATGGCGAAGAAATTACTGTTAAAGTCCCAATTGTTAATCAGAATGAGGTGCCCACTGGTGAGCAATTTGATTTGATTATCTTATTCACGAAGGCAATGCAGTTGGAAAAAATGCTGCAGGATGTTAAACCATTAATTGCTGATCACACAGAAGTTTTGTGTCTTTTAAACGGTATCGGTCATGAAGACGTAATCGAAAAATTCGTACCGATGGAAAAAATCTTTATCGGCAACACCATGTGGACTGCTGGTCTAGAAGGTCCCGGCAAGGCTAAATTATTTGGCAGCGGGTCTGTTGAATTGCAAAATCTAGGTATTGGCCAAGAAGAATCAGCGAAAAAATTGGCGGAAACTTTGTCCGCGTCTGGTTTAAATGCCAAATATTCCGACAACATTCATTATTCAATTTATCGTAAAGCTTGTGTCAATGGTACGATGAATGGCTTATGCACGATTTTAGACGTCAATATGGCGGGGCTTGGTGCAACCAAACCTGCTCATGACATGGTAGTGACTATTGTTAACGAATTTGCAGCTGTTGCTGCCAAAGAAAACGTCAACTTAGACATTCCCGAAGTAATCGAACATGTAGAAACTTGTTTTGACCCGACTACGATTGGTATGCATTTCCCATCGATGCACCAAGACTTGATAAAAAATAACCGTTTGACCGAGATTGACTACATCAACGGAGCCATTTCTCGTAAAGGTAAAAAATATGGCGTAGTAACTCCTTACTGTGATTTCTTAACGCAACTGGTTCATAGTAAAGAAGAAATTCTAGGAGCGAAATAGTAATCATTAGAAAGAGGACGAGAAAATGGAAGAAAAATTAACTCCAAAAATATTTTTAAATAAAGTATTAGCGGGTACCGCAACGGGGATCATCGTAGGGTTGATTCCTAACGCGGTATTGGCAGCAATTTTGAAATTATTTGGTGAAAATACCTTAGCAGTAACGATCACACAAATGGCAGTTATTTTCCAACTAGCTACTCCACTATTGATTGGCGCTTTGATTGCGGTGCAGTTTGGCTTCAAACCAATGCAAATGTTAGTAGTTGCCGGTGCAGCTTTCGTTGGCTCCGGTGTTGTGAAATTCAATCCTGACACAGCTACTTATATCGGTGCTGGTACCGGAGACATCATCAATACCATGATTACTGCATCAATCGCTGTCGGCATGATCTTGTTGATCGGCGAAAAATTTGGGTCCGTGGCAATTGTTGCAACACCAATCGTTGTTGGTATCGGCGCTGGTCTAATCGGCTATTATTTATATCCTTACGTAACCAAGATTACTGCCGCTATCGGTGACTTAATTAATACCTTTACTACTTTGCAACCAATTTTGATGTCAATCTTGATTGCATGTTCCTTTGCTTTCTTGATTATCTCGCCGATCTCTACAGTTGCCATTGGTATGGCAATTCAATTGAACGGTGTTTCTGCTGGTGCAGCCGCTATGGGTGTTGCCGCAACAACAGTTGTCTTGGTAGTTAACTCTTGGAAAGTCAACAAACCAGGGGTTACTTTGGCCATCGCATTGGGTGCTATGAAAATGATGATGCCAAACTTGTTTAGGAAACCAATTATCTTGGTGCCATGTCTATTCACCGCTATCATCTCAGCAATTCCAGTAGCGTTATTCTCAGTCTCAGGGACTCCTGCTTCTGCTGGTTTCGGTTTGGTAGGGTTGGTAGGTCCGTTGGCTTCATTGGACGCCGGTTTGAGTATTATTCTACTATTAATCAGCTGGTTTGTTGTACCAATCGTAGCTGCTTTCGTAGGTCAAATCTTATTTGAAAAAATCTTGAAATTGTATGATCGTAAAGATGTTTTCGAATTTTTAGGATAGTCAACTAGAAAAAGTGTGAGCCTTGTGCTCACGCTTTTTTGTGCAATTGAAGTTGGTGAATCTCAGCGAAAAGAGAAAGGTACCTTAAATAGTGTGTTTCTGGTCAATAGCACAATGAAATATCTAAATACATTATGAACTGCTTTTCGTTTTATGAAGAGCAGTTTGTGCTATTTGAGAAATTGCTCAATTTAATCATTAAGTAGTTTCATCAATGGTGACTATGCTACTGCAATTCTTGTTGTACCAACCGGGAGCGTCAATAATTTTGTGTAAATAACTCGTCCTTCTGCAAAATAATGGGTTACTCAGTAAACATTGAAGCTAATGTATCCGTCACTTGTTGGAAGCCTTTATGGCTTCTATTTAAGAATTTTTGATTGTATGTATCAAAGATGGATACTAGGAAACGCTCTAGTGATTCTTCATTTTGAAACTGCTCTTTTCTGCGGCTGTATTTCTTGATTTGTTTATTGAAAGATTCGATTAAATTAGTTGAGTAAATGCTTCGGCGGATACCAGGCGGAAACTCATAAAAAGTCAATAAATCTTGATTTTTTATCAGTGACTGCGTCACTTTAGGATAAGTTTTCTGCCACTTCTCAATCATACTCCCTAAAAAGGTATTTGCCTCTTCCTTTGAGCTAGCTTGATAAACAGCCTTAAAATCATCACAGATTTCTTTTCGATCTTTGACACGTACTTTATGAGCAATATTACGGGAAACGTGAACACAGCAATGTTGGTATTTAGCTTTAGGATAAATCTGGTGAATCGTATCTTTCATGCCTTTTAAGCCATCCGCGATGAAAAGGAGGACGTTTTTCACGCCACGTTCCTGGAGGTCTATTAAAATCTCTTCCCAAATCGTGATAGATTCAATTGGTGCAATCGCATAGCTCAACACTTCCTTTGAACCGTCCGGGCGAATGCCAACTGCGATATGAATGGCTTCCTTGGCGACGGTTTTCCGCTTTAAAGGGATATAGGTTGCGTCCATATAAATAGCGGCATAACGGTCATGAAGCTCACGTTCCTTAAATGAAGTGACTTCTTCCGTAAATGATTTAGTCATATTGGACATGGTTTGGGGCGTGTAGTGATGCCCATACATTTTCTCAATCAAGTCTGCGATTTCCGACATGGTAATACCTTTTCGGAAGAGGTGAATGACGGTCTCCTCTAACGTATCATTCGTCCGTCTATAAGCAGGAACAGTCTGTTGCTTGAACTCGCCGTTGCGGTCGCGCGGGATCTGGAGATGAAGTTCCCCGTACTCGGTCTTGACCGTACGGTCATAGGAGCCGTTACGAGAATTACCCGTGTTAAAACCAATGCGATCGTACTTTTCGTAATCGAGGAAAGCCGTTAACTCCGTTTTGAGAAGCGTATTGACAGCTTTTTCCAAATGGACACGGAATAATTCATTCAAATCGCCTTTGTTCGCTAGAGTCTTTAGAATTTCTGTAGTAAAATCGTTCATATGGAAGTCCTCTTTTCTGTGAATGTGTTGTGGTAACTCTATTCTACAGAAGGGACTTCCTTTTTTCTATTTACACAAAATATTTTACGCTATCGCTGACTCTGCCCCATATTCTAATACTTAATTGTCTACAATTTGTTCAATTCTTGTCATTAGTTCACTATTACTACGATAAATACCGTCGTATGGTCGCTCGATATAGACTTTTCCATTTTCTTCGAAGACATATAGCGTGTCCTCACTATCCTTGGTATCGAGAATTTTAAGTGTGTAGTATTTATTTACACTTGGCTGATCTGTATTACTTGATGAAAAAGTCTTCTTAGCTTCCCTGATCTTTTTTAAGATGCTTTCAGCGTCTTGCTGTGATAATTTCTTACCTCCCGGTTCAACAACTACATTTTGAACCTCTTGACTTTTGGCTATCTCTAATTGAGGTCTGCTAAAATAAAAATACGAAGCACCTGCAATTACGACAACAATCACTGAAGCAAAGATCCATACTCTTTTTTTCATACTTCAGCCCCTTTAATCTAGAATTTTGAACTAACTAGTTTATTATTTTTAATAACTTTTCCTTTTCCTGCCTTGATTTCACTATAAATTTTGTCGGCCATATTTTTAACGTTAATTCCAGGATTAGTCGAACCATAATTCTTTCCTATTGTCCTACCTAGTTGATTATTGTGTAGATCCATCTGTTTATCAATCCCCGACGAATAGGCTTCGTGAGCATCTGTCCAAACTTTAGCACGACTTGCACCTATACGTTGGGTCAAATTTCCATTCCACATAGCATGTCGAAATGCATCAGAGGCATCTTGAAACCCATTTCTACCAAACTTTGTTTTTGTATAATTTATAGCCACTTGTGAAGATCCATAAAATTGTGTAGCTTCAAAAGGATGATTTTTAGCCAGGGCTACTTCCTTAGCATTCAATCCACCATATGCTGTTGGTGGAAGATATGTTGACCTCAATCGGAGCAAATTTGAAATCATGTAATTTGCGACTAACGCATCCAATTCCTCTAGCGATAACTCTGAAAAATTAGGTAACGCTTCTACATATTCGCCTGCCCGTATAAAATCATTCTCGTGAAATCCTTCCACTAATTCAGAAAATCGATTTTCATCGACCGCATTAAGACTGTTACCATTCTCCTCAGCATAAGATACAGGACTATTGGTAGCTAAACCGAGTACCATTGTAAAAGCAGTAAACAACACAATTATTCCATTTCTTTTTGTCATCATACTATCACCCTTTTTCTTTGACGAGAGAAACACACAGTTACTATTTGCGACATGCAAGATGGCTAACCAGGTCGTCCGGTTTCTCCCCAAATCATTCGCCCATGATCTGGTCTAATGTACCCATTAAAGCCATTTTGATACATTGCATGCAAAACTTCATACATATCTAAGGAACCTTCTGTTGATAAGTGTGGCGCTTCATAGAAATCTTTATCATTACCTAAATATTTAATATTTCTAACATGAGCAAAAGGGATTCTATCACGTTTACAAAATTCTGCTAAAATTTCATATACGTTATTAGCTGGATCCTCGCCAATTGATCCAGTGCAAAGTGTGATTCCATTTGAAGGACTATCCACAATATTACAAATCCAATCTAAATCATCGCGATTTTTTACTATGCGTGGCAACTTAAAGATTGAGTAGGGAGGATCATCGGGATGAATAGCCATTTTTATCCCAACTGAATCGGCTACACTAGACTAGACAGAAAAAATAAGGTGTGTAGAATAATAAAAAACACATTGGAGGATTTTTCATGTCAAGACGTCAACGAAGAACTTATTCAAAAGAATTCAAACAACAAGTAGTCGCTCTCTACCTTTCAGGCAAATCACGTACCGAAATCATCCGAGACTATGACCTCACGCCTTCTGTCTTTGGTAAATGGGTCAAACAAGCACAGTCAACAGGCTCGTTCAAAGAAAAAGACAACTTGACGCCAGAACAAGCTGAACTAATCGTACTCCGGAAGAAAAACAAGCAACTTGAAATGGAGAACGATATTTTAAAGCAAGCGGCGCTGATATTCGGACGAAAAGACAAGTAATCGATGCCAATAAGCATAAGTACTCGATATCAGCGATGTGTAAAATCTTACAGATTTCTCGTCAAACCTACTATTATCAAGCACGACCAATCGAAAATGAAGCCGAGTTAGAAGCAATCGTACAAGAGGAATTTATCCATAACCGAAAGGCCTATGGTACACGAAAACTGAAGGAATGCTTAGCCAATCGCGGCTATAGAATCAGTCGACGCAGAATCGGGCGGATTATGAAACAACGCGGGTTAATCTCCACTTATACGCTCGCTCAGTTTCATCCTCATCCGACGACTTGTAATGAAGCGCAAACAGCCAATGTATTGGATCGGACATTTACACAAGAAAAGCCATTAGAAGCGATTGTCACAGACCTTACCTATGTTCGTGTAGGGAAAAACTGGCATTATATCTGTTTGATTCTTGATTTATTTAATCGAAAGATTATTGGTTATTCGTGCGGGGAGAAGAAAGATGCCGCATTGGTAAAAGAAGCCTTTAGGCGGATTCCTTATCCTTTGACGAAGGTCAACCTGTTTCACACCGATCGTGGGAAGGAATTTGATAACCAAGCCATTGACGAGATTCTGGAAGGGTTTGATATCACGCGCTCGCTGAGTAAAAAGGGTTGTCCGTATGATAATGGCGTTGCGGAATCAACGTAAAAATCGGTGAAGGTAGAATTTGTGCAGCAATACCAATTTGAGACATTGGCACAACTGCGCCTAGAATTATTTGATTATGTGCATTGGTGGAACTATCTGCGATTGCATGGCACATTAGGCTATGAGACACCGATTCAATTTCGCCAACAGAGATTGGCGGAGCACATCCTTGACAATGAGCTCGGATCTGATACCTCTGGGAAGGCAGCGTAATCGGATAATTCTGCTTCTGCCGGAGAGACTCAGGTCCGAAGAGGCTCATTGTCAAAGGCAATCGGAGCCATAACACCAAGGGATTCACAACACCTTATAATTTTTGTCAAAAAGAGTGTTGCCATTCCATAGTATTTACTCAACTTTATTTTTCTATCTTGCTTCACTTCGTTGTAGACTTTTTCAAGTAAGGATTTTAATGTCCGGACATACTCTTTCACTTCTTCAATATTTTTAGCTGTAATTATAGATATTGTAACTGAATAGAATACCCAGAAATTATTTAATAACGAAAAAAGGTAAATGCCGAAGTACTTCCCTTAATTGATTTAACTAAAACAACATCATCTAACTTATAGCCTCAAAAAAAACAAGTCCGCATAATCAGCTTAGCAATTTATAAAAATTAGTGATTATTTGTTTATCAATCTGTGACTATCGCCGCTTTCTTTAAGGCTTGATCCAAATCACTCAATAAGGTTTCTAGATTTTCCAAGCCAACGTGTAAGCGAAAGAGTCCTTGAGGTACCCCCGGCAGTTCTTTTCCCACCGTCGCATTAGCAATCAAGCTTTCAAATCCGCCCCAACTAACTCCGTATTGAAAATTCTGAAGTGCATTTAAAAAGACCATTTGCTGCTGTTGGGATCCTTTGACAATCAAGCTAACCAAACCATTGAAGCCACTCATCTGTTTCTTTGCTAACTCATGGTCAGGGTGACTGGCCAAACCTGGATAAAAGACCTGTTCCACTATGGCGTGATTCTCCAAAAATTGGGCAACTTTCAGGGCATTTTCCTGATGCTTTTCAATCCGTAGCTGCAAAGTTCGCATTCCCCGCAGAACCAACCAGGCTTGATGGGGATCCATCGACGCACCAAACAAGGCTCTTTCTCCCTCAATCATTGGAG
Organism: Enterococcus sp. JM9B; assembly: GCF_009933265.1. NCBI lineage: Bacteria > Bacillati > Bacillota > Bacilli > Lactobacillales > Enterococcaceae > Enterococcus > Enterococcus sp. JM9B. Next base: position 18,582 of record NZ_MAEK01000005.1, read on the forward strand.
TCAGCAACTCTTTGCTACCCACCAAGACGCCACCCATAACATCGCTATGACCTCCCAGATATTTGGAAGCGGTATGAGCAACAAGATCAATGCCAAAATCAATGGGATTTTGCTGCAAAGGAGTTGCATAAGTATTATCGATCATGGTATAGATTTGATGCTTTTGGGCAATGGTCGCGATTTCTCTTAGATCTTGTAGCCGATAAACATACGATGAAGGACTTTCCAAGTAGATCAAACAGGTATCTGGTAAGATTGCCGCCTCAAGCTCTTCTAGTGAATTTCCCGTTAAAAAAGTCGTCATTACGCCGAATTTTTTCAAATAGTCTCCTAAGAAAGCTCGGGTTGGACCATAGGCCGTTTCGATACAGATGACATGGGCCTTTTCACCGAGACAGCTCATGATTCCAGCTGAGATTGCTGCCATGCCTGTGGCAAAACACAGAGCCTGTTCCCCATGCTCCAAGGCAGCCATCTTTTCTTCCACCACGGCCACTGTTGGATTGCTGATACGAGAATAGATATATTCATCGGTGGTCACATCATTTGAATCCGTGGGCTGAACAAATAAAGTTGATTGGAAGATGGGTGGGATCACCGCCCCCATGAATTTTCCATAATCATCCCCTAAGTGGGCTAAAATATCCTCTTTCTTCATCATGCCTGCTCCTTCACATAAATAAAATAATGTAGCTGATTACCACTGCTTACTGCCATTTTAACAAAAGAAGGCGGGCAAGACTCATAAAATTTTTCCCACACTCTTTTAGCTAATTTAGCTAAGTTTAAAAGTCCCCTTGAAATCTTCACTATGGGCCTTATATCGTTCTTGTGGCTCTTGACCACAGGCATTACTACCTAGTCCGCGAACCTTGGTATCCACTCGTAGGACTTGACCCAACTCAGGTAAGTTAACCAGCTCTTTGTAGCGACCATTGACAGTGGCATCATAAGGGATTACGTTGAAGTTGAAACCACTTCCCTCAATCTTAAGGGTTGACTGGTCCTTTAAAGCAACTTTAACTTCTTTGACATTGGTACGATTGCCAGCATCCTGAGGTACGATATAAGAGAAGGCCCACTCTTCACCTTTAAGCTGATAGTTACCAAAATATACAGCCTGTTGACTGTCAGGATAAGACTCTCCTGGACCATTCCCCAACCAAGAAACCTCTGTAACTTGGGCTTTTAATGGTAACTCCCAACCAATCCGAGGAACCTCTGATGGATAATCGCCAGCAAACCATCCTTTGTAGTCAATATGACAACCACTGCCGTCAATCTGAATTTTTTGCTGAAGTTTGAGAGACCAGCCCACCACCGGTGGTGTCAGTGTTTGTTTGATAATCACAAAAGCACAATCTTTCTCTGCAGTCATCTGTATGCTGTCACAATAGCTATAAAGTTCATTAAGGTAAGCTTTATCCCATTGTGGTTGTACAAACATATCGTTGCTAATACGTTTGCGACCTAATGACAGGTTCATTTCTCTCTGTAAAAGCGCTTGGCCTTCTTTTGAGAACTGGCTGATATTGCCCGTCTGTTTATTGATGACCACTTCAAAATCCTCAGTCGTGAAAATCAACTGACTGTCATTCTCTGATTTTTGAAGAGTCTTTGTTACTGTTTCAAACTTTTGCAATACTAACTGATCCTGGACAAAGATACTACCGGCAGAAAAGACGCCATCTGCTTGGTTACAGATCAAGGAGACATTTAGATAGCCCTGGCTGTCAGCTATAAGTGGTAAGGTAACTAATTGCAAACTTTGGGGTTCAACGTCCGGCAAAGCTAACGTTTGTAACGGCGTGGTAGTACCGGTTTCGTCGACAGTCTGCCAATGCAAGGTGAAGTTTTTCAAACTACGGAATTTATAGCGGTTATCGATAACTAACTGTGTTCCTGCCAAGTAAAATTTAATTGGTTGAATAACCTTTGCAAATTCTAGCACCCCAGGTGATGGCATGCCATCTGGCAAGACTAGCCCATCAATAATAAAATCACCATCATGGACCGTTTCCTCAAACTGACCTCCATATTTATAAATCGTCTGACCATCTTCAATTACCTTGATCCCATGGTCTTTCCATTCCCATATAAAGCCCCCCTGAACACTCGGAAAATTCTCAAAGACTTCTTGGTACTCCAGTAAACTGCCAGGGCCATTCCCCATAGCATGACCATATTCGCACAAGACATGAGATGGTTGGGTTTTATTTTGAACCGCTCGTTTTTTAAGGTCGTCTATACTGGTATACATCGTACTATAAAAATCGGTAACGGTAACTTGTCGATCCCCTTCGTAATGTAACAATCGCTGTGGATCGATGGCCCGCATCGCATCAGCCATGGCGACAAAATTGTCCCCAAACCAGCTTTCATTTCCTAAAGACCAGATGATGACAGATGGATGATTAAAATCACGATGGACCAAGCGCTGCCCTCGGCGAATAAATTCTGAGCGCCAAAAAGGATCAACTGCTGGACAATCTTTTTCGGAAAAACCATGGGTTTCGATATCGCACTCGTCAATCACCAAGAAGCCTAGTTCGTCACAAAGATCGTAGAAATACGGGATATCTGGATAGTGAGAAGTCCGAATGGCATTGATATGGAACTTTTTGATTGCAATTAATTCTTGGTAGATTTCATTTCTGGTCATAGCCCGACCATTTTCTGGACTGAACTCATGACGATTGACACCATTGAATAAGATTAGCTCACCATTTAAGCAGATTCGATTGTCGATTAATGCGACACTTCGCAGACCAAAACGGACTGCCGTATAAACCTCATCAGCAACTTTTATTACTAGCGTGTATAAATTAGGGACTTCATCAGACCAAAGTTTTGGTTGATTGATTGTAACATGATTAACTGAGCACCGGTCAAAGCTACCAACCAGCACTTCTGTGCCATCAAAAAAGATTTGATAAGCCAGTGGATAATCCTGCTCTATATCAGTTAATGCAACATCGATTCCCCAAGTTCCTTTTTTCTGGTTTGGCGTGACTTTGACATCAAACAAATCAGCCTCTTCCAAAATCGTGACATCACGGGGAATTCCCGCCAGCCACCACATATCCTGATCTTCCAAATAACTGCCAACGGACCATTTTGAGACTTTCATAGCAATCTGATTTTCACCGACTTGCAGAGATCTTGTGATATCAAATTCGCTCATTAAGCGGCTACCTTGGCTCTTACCTAAATAGCGACCGTTGATCCAGACTTCAAAGACTGACTCTACCCCGTCAAAGCGTAGAGTCTGTTTTCCGAGTCCTTCCTCATAGGTAAATTCACGGTAATACAACCCAGTCGGATTTTCATCGATTACATGAGGGACATTCAGGGGAAAAGGATAATTAAAGTTGGTATAAATCGGTTTGCCAAAACCAACCATTTCCCAATTGGCCGGTACTTCTATCTGTTGCCAAGAAAGTTCTTGATAGCGTCCTTCGTAAAAGGCGCTAGGTATCTCACTAGGACTATTTAAAAAGAGAAACTGCCAGGTCCCGTTTAAAGATTTGTGCCAAGGTGACTGGGTCTCGTCATATCTTAATGCTTGTTCTTGACTACGATAGTAGTTTATTCTGCTTCGATATGGTAAAATATTTTCAACAAACATATTGCACGTCCTTTAATCAATAGTAATGGAGAAAAAATATGGAAGAAATCTATTACAATACCAACGTTGCCAGCTATGCCCCAGCTAGAATCGAATCTATCTGTCCTGAGTATCTGGAGGATCATGATATTATCCGTCTCAATGGTTTCCCTTCTGTCTTATTTCTTTTTTCATTGTCAGGGGCCGGCCTACTAAAAATTGGCGACGAGAATTTTATTTTGAATGAAGGTGCCAGTATCATTATCGACGCTGACTATCCTTATTCATACGGTCCCTTTCATGGTCAAAACTGGCAAACTCGCTTTTTCTCATTTAGTGGTGATTTGATTCCCACTATAAAAAAAATCTTAGCTTTTGAACATTATCTAGTGGTCCACAGTGATATCAATGATTTGAGCCGTACCAACATTGATAATTGGTATCGCCTTTTAACAAATCAGTATGACCTCATCAACCATGTCAAGATTGGCATAGAAGTCCTACAGTTTTTTAGCGACCTCAAAAATATTCTCAATTGCGATATCTACAGTGACTCCTACACTTACCGCACATATATCCAGCCTACTAGACGTTATATCCATGAGCACTATTCGGAAAAGATTACCATTAAAGAATTGGCGAATATCGTCAATATCTCCCAGCAATACTTAGACCGGGTCTACCGTTCTTTTTTGGATATCTCACCTCAACAGTATCTCCTGAATTACCGAATTTCATTGGCTAAAAAAATGATTATCCAACGTCCTGATTTATCGGTGACTGAGATTGCCATGCATTGTGGCTTTAGTAGTACCAGTCAATTCATTACACATTTCAAGAAAATCATCGGTACAACTCCAAAGCAATACCGCGGTCGCTACACCACAATCGGGCGGGCTATCCCTTAACAGAGCCGCTATAAAGACCGGTGATAATATATTTTTGTAAGAAAATAAAGACTAGAAACATCGGAATGATGGAAACCAGTGTTCCTGTCATCAACATCCCATAATCCACCGTCTGACCAGCCCCTTTCATATTAGAAAGGATTACTGGCAAGGTCATGCTCTTCTCGTCTTTTAAGATAATCAATGGCCACAAATAATTGCCCCACTGGCCCATAAAAGTGATGACCGATAAAGAAGCGATTGTGGGTTTACATAGCGGTAAAATAACCCGATGAAAAATTGTCATTTCCTTGGCCCCATCCATTTTGGCTGATTCGATCAGCTCATCTGGAATGGAGGCCATATTTTGTTTCATTAAGAAAACCCCCATAGCACTGGCAACTCCAGGCAAAATAATTGCCCATGGCGTATTTTCCATCCCAATGGAATTAATTAAATTAAACAAAGGAATCAATGTCACCTGTCCAGGTAACGTCATCAGGATAATCAAAATCATCAACAGAAGGTTTTTAAATTTGAATGAAAACTTCGCAAAGGAATACCCTGCCAAAGCACTGATATAAACCGTCAAAACGGTCGCCACAATCGAGATGAACAAACTATTTTTCAAGGCATTAAAAACATAGGAATTATTCACCAAATTGGTAAAGTTAGTGATAAACTCATTCCCCGGCAATAAGCTCAAACTGGCAGAAAAGATTTCACTAGTACTCTTGGTGGAACCCACCATCATAAAAACGATGGGATAAATAGAGACCACCGAAAAAATCAACAAGACGAGATAAGTTAGTAACGTTTTTCCTTTTAAAGCTTTTTTCATTTCCCCTCCTCCTTATCCCTCGTTAGAAACATTTGAATCGCACTGATGATGACTACAATGGTGGTCAACACATATACCGCCGCTGATGCAAAACCGAAATTAAAGGAATTAAAACCATAATCATAGATATACATGATTGGTGTATAAGTGGCATTCACTGGTCCTCCGCGGGTCAATAATGACGGCTCGGTATAGAGATTGATCGTCCCAATGGTGGAGGTGATCACGCAAAAAAGCATCACCGGTTTTAACAAAGGAATCGTGATCTTGGTGAATTTGGTAAACGCACTGGCGCCGTCTAAATCCGCCGACTCATAAAGTGAGTTATCAATACTTTGCATTCCTGACAAAATAATGATGCTGTTATAGCCAGTCCAACGCCATGTCAAGGCTAGTACAATCAAGACTTTAGCCCAGAAAGGATCGGTGAACCACGGAATATTCTCCAAACCAAAGGCCTGCAAAATCTGATTAAAGCTCCCATACCGTTCATTGAAAATGATGGAGAAAACAATCGAATATGTAACCATATCCACTAAAACTGGAGCAAAAATAAAGAAACGAAAAAGTCCTTTTAGCTTCAAATGCTGATAGTTAAGCGCATTAGCAATAATACAACCTAAAATAATCATCACTGGCACTTGAACGATTAAGAATAGAAAGACATTCCCAATAGATTTCCAAAAAATCTCATCGCTTAAGACCCGCTGGAAATTTTCCAAGCCAATCCATTCCATTGAGTTTCCTTGCGCCGAAGTAAAAGATAGATACAAGGAATTTAAAATTGGGTAAATCATAAAGATTGCAAAAATCACAATAAAAGGTAGTAAGAAAAGATAAGGTGTTAAGGAAAATGATTTTGTTTTTTTCTTAGTTGGGACCGATCCCTGAGTTACCTGTTCCATAAAAGCGCACTTCCTTTCAAAAAGTCGCAAAGGATGTAGCTGGGAAAGTCAGGAGATTGCAGATAGCTCTCATTATTTCAGTGACCGCTATCTGCAATCGAGACTTTAACCGGCAACATCAACTGAGCTGGCTGTTATTTAGTACTTATTAATCTCAACTTTTGTCGCTTCTGAGATTTTATCGGCACAATCCGCTGCAGTCTTTTTAACATCTTTGCCGTTTTTGATATCCGCACAAGCATTACCCAATGGTGTATACGTATCAGGCATGATCGTGCCATATTCGATTTCTGGAACATCGGCAGTTAATTCACCAAAGAAGACATTCAAAGGCATCCCGAAGTACTCGTTTTCTTTATTGAATTCCGCTGTTTCATAGTACGGCGTGTAAGATGGAAACAAACCCTTTGACATCATGACGTCTTGCCCTTTCGTCGTTGTCAAACAATATTTCAAGAAGTCTAGCGCTTCATCAGGATTTTTCGATTGCGTCGTGATGGCTAATGTCCCACCCCCTAAGTTGGCATGGGTATTGCCGCCTTCTTCAAAGGCTGGCATCGCCATTACTTTCCATTTACCAGCTTCGTCAGCGACTTTTGACTCAATATGACCAGCAAACCAAACTGGATTGATGATACAGCCTAATTTCCCATTGGTGAAGCTGTTGATATCCCCTTCGTCGGTTTCCATGATTCCTGATTTAAACATTTTTTGGATCATTTCAAAGGCTTGGATTGAAGCCGGTGATTCCATATCAATTTTGCCGTCTTTAATAAAGCTACCGCCTAATTGATTCAAGAAGATTTGATAATGATCATAATCTGTCGGACTGCCGTCAGAGGTAAACATGACATCGGGCAAAGCCTGTTTAAATTTCTTGCCCGCCGCAATAAAATCATCCCAAGTTTTAATAGATGCCGGATCGATACCAGCTTCCTCAAAATAATCTGTTCGATAATAAATCGCTGTCGGCCCGATATCCCAAGGCATCGCATGGATTGAACCATCATCAGCATAAGTGCTGTTCCAAGCAGCGTCTGTAAAGTCAGTTTTGATATCAGCCACCTTATCGGTAATGTCTAAAAATTGATCTGGGAATTTCGCCAATACCCCTGAGAAATCCCGAGCTTGTGTATGAATAATGTCCGGTGCCCCTTTGCCTGAGATCAAGTTTGGCGTCACCTTTTGTAATTGAGCATCAGAAGGTTGAACCGTGATTTTGATGTCTTTATGTTCCTTCATATACTCCGTCGCACATTCTTTCAGAGCGTCTGCGGCCGTATCCCAAGAAGTGATGACAATCTCTTTTTTACCGGAATCATCCTTCCCTGTTTCTTGATTGCCGCTGCTACATGCAGCCAATGACATTAAAGCCATGACAGTTCCCAATCCTAAAATAATTTTTTTCATGTTCGTATCTCCTTCCTATAGTATTCATGATATCGGAAAAGCGCTTACAAAAATACCGGATTTTAACCTAAAAATATCAGATTTTGAAACATGATCATTTACTGTGATTATTTTAGAATATTTCTATTGGACGCCGATTGTAAAATTAAGCGAGACAAATAAAAAAATCATTTATGTTACACTCAAATTGTAATTCCGTCGAAAGAATACAGGGAGAGTGAACATAAATGACCTATACCCATCTTACACCAAATGAACTCGTAATTATAGAGGCCTATTTTCATCAAGAAACACCCGTTGCTTTCGTTGCCAAGAAACTCAAGCGTGGTAGACAGGCCATTTGCAATGTTTATCATTTTCTTAAACAAGGAAAAACGGCTCTCGAATACCTCGAACAGTATAAGAAAAATAAAAAACGTTGTGGAAGAAAGCCGATTGAATTACCCAAAGCAGAAAAAGAATACATCGAAGACAAGACAACTCAAGGCTGGACCCCGGATGTGATTGTTGGACGAGGTGAGTTTTCAATTTCATGTTCTGTCCGTACCTTATATCGTCGTTTTAAAAATGGTGAGTTTGATCAAAGTAAGTTGCCCCTGCAAGGGAAACGAAAACCAAACGGTCATCAAGAACATCGTGGAAAACAAGCATTCAAACGAAATATCGCTGAGCGAGAAACGGATTATGCTTCTTTTGAAACAGAGTTTGGGCATCTAGAAGGCGATACGATGGTCGGTGTCAATCATAAAAGTGCCGTCATCACCCTCGTTGAACGCCTTTCAAAAGTCATTATTGCTTTGAAACCTGAAGGTCGTAAAGCAATCGATATTGAAAAAGCAACGAATACTTGGTTTCAATCGGTTCCTAAAAATCTCTTTAAATCGATTACTTTCGATTGTGGTAAAGAGTTCTCAAATTGGAAAAATATTAGTAATACGAATGATATAGCTATTTATTTCGCAGACCCAGGAACACCATCACAACGAGGTTTAAACGAACACTCAAATGGTCTCCTTCGAAAAGATGGCCTACCGAAAGAAATGGATTTCAATCAAGTCAATCAGGATTTCATCTCCTCTGTGGCTTCAAAAAGAAATCATATACCCAGAAAATCACTGAACTACCAGACACCATTGGAAGTCTTTTTGAGTTATGTAAATGAAGAGCAGTTGTCTCGCTTAATTTGACAAATAATAGGAGAAAATAAACTAGCTATTGGTTCTGCTGCAAAGTTAAAAAAATAGCTAAAGTTTCCTGCTCTTGATTTATTTTAAACAGAAGTATCTAATAATTGTTTAATTTCAAGCGTCACTGAAAAGCCAAAAAGAATACCTTCTTTTCGGCTTTTCTTATGAATTCCTCGAATGGTTTCCATGCCCTTAATCGTGGTTGAAGCAGTACGCAGACTTCAATACAATTTATTTCTTCGTTTAATGGGTCGGTGATCTTGTTCGATTAAATTATTGAGGTATTTGACAGTTTGATGTTCTATCTTAAGTATACAGTCCGTTTTTCTGCAACTTTTTAAATGCACTACCAATAGAGGGGGCTTTGTCTGTTACGAGAACCTTCGGTTCGCCGAATTGAGTTCTTAATCGCTTAAAAAAAGCGTAAGCAGCTTGCGTATCTCGTTTTTTACGTAACCAAATATCCAAAGTTAACCAGTTGCATCAATCGCACGGTATAAATAATGCCACTTCTCCTTAATCTTGATGTAGGTTTCGTCCATTTTCTACGAATAGAAAGACTGTTCATTTTTCTTTTCCAAATTTGATACAGGACTTTGCCATATTCTTTTACCCAACAGTAAATGGTCGTGTGACACACATGTATACCACGATCATACAATATTTCCTAAACTTCTCGATAGCTGAGGTTATAGCGAAGATAATAGCAACGTCGACAATAATCACGTCTCTTTGAAAAAATTTGACTTTAAAAGGATCCATCTTCGTTCCTCCAGTCTATCTTCCCCCTCAATTTTATCCTAAAATCAATTTATTGGAAAACTTTGCAACAGAACCTTCTTATCTAAAAGTAAGTTGAACTTGCTCTGCCCATGGCAAATAATCTTCAAGTGCCGACGAATCGAATCGATTAATGAAGTTTGGCAGATGCTCAAACAGGAATTCAAAATGCTTCGTGGGATTAATCCATTAGCTTTGGCGGTAGCCACCAAGCTATAAACAATTCCATTGGCAGTGGCACCACGTAGACTGGCAGAGAAGTTCCAGTTTTTTCTCCCGATAGTTGTCGGACGAATACTACGCTCGGCCAGATTGTTGGAAATAGCGCAACGACCATCAAGCAAAAAATTCATCAGCCCATTTCGATTGTTCAGAGCGTATCCCACGGCTTTCCTAAGTTTGAACCGCTAAGTGAATGAAATGAACTGATCCATTTCCAAGATTGATCAAGCAGAGGCTTCGCCTTCTTATCTCTCACCTGGAACTTCTCTTCTGGTGAAAGCTTTTGGATTTCTCGTTCACTGCGGAATAATTCATCACAGAATATGACAACCTGCGCTGCCTTGGAATTTTTATCGGCTGTTCCTTTGGCTTCAATAAACTTTCTCCTCAGGTTCGCCCAACAATTTACTAACGTGGCATAGACACCAAAGCGTGATCGAGTATCCTTCGAAGAAATAATTTTTACGGACGTGTCAGACTTTCCTCCTAACTATAAAACAACACTCACAACATTCAAAAAGTGGTTCTATGATATTTGGTGTTGTTACTCTCAAATGAGTAAGGACACCAAGTTTTTTTTATAACAAAAAGACATTTGGTTGTCCTATAATTAAATCGCTGAATCCAATCATAGGAGGATAACCAAATGTCCATAACTAAGAATATCAAATGTACCGATGAAAATACAAGTAAATCCATCAAACAAATCTTGAATATCAAAGATTCTCATATTAGTTTCTCAAAAGATGCCATTAGTAAAAAGATTGTTCATGGCCGAATGGCCAATGTATTTACAGGACTGTTAACATACAAACCACATCATTGTGAATATTGCGGATTTGAAACAGTGAATCGCCATTCCTATAAAGATAGTTGGATTCAATTAATTCCCTATCAGGAAGTACCAACTTATTTACACTTATTTAAGCAACGTTTTCGTTGCACCCTTTATTGGGAGCGTCAATAATTTTGTGTAAATAACTCGTCCTTCTGCAAAATAATGAGTTACTCAGTAAACATTGAAGCTAATGTATCCGTCACTTGTTGGAAGCCTTTATGGCTTCTATTTAAGAATTTTTGATTGTATGTATCAAAGATGGATACTAGGAAACGCTCTAGTGATTCTTCATTTTGAAACTGCTCTTTTCTGCGGCTGTATTTCTTGATTTGTTTATTGAAAGATTCGATTAAATTAGTTGAGTAAATGCTTACCTGCTTGTACTAACTTATCTCTTGGATCGGTCGCTGCAAACACTGGATCAGTAATAAATAATGTACCTAATGCAATAACCGCACTTTCAAGCTTAAACTTTGTATTTTTGATAATTTTTTTCATTTTATACACCTCTTGTTTTTATTTTATCGCAAAGGAATATTCCTTTGTAATGATTGATTTTCTTTTGCTTTTGTTTGCTTAATCAATTTGTCTAAGTTTCGTTTTTTCTGTGGTTGGTTACCACTCAACAATCGATTAATTGATTTCGCAAATTGGAACATTTTTACAGATACTTTATTTTTTTCAGATTCATTTTTTTCCAATTCTTGGGATTGATCTTTATTAGTATTTTCAATTTCCTTACTTAATTCAATTTTATCAGAATCAGGTAAATAAGCATTGCGATTAACGACCTTTTTCAGATTGTGTTTTGCTAATGGGCTTAGTTCATCAATATACTTCATGCTATCTTGAACAAAAAATACACCTTGACAATCATTAGGAATTTTCACCGTCTGAATGTTAGTTAAGAAGCCTTTTGATTGTTCCAACATGGAATTAATTTCCTCACTGCTGAATCTAGCAACTCCTTCGACTTTAGAAAAATCAGTTGTTTTGTAATAGTCAGCTTTTGCAAGTAGCATTTCGCCTTCTATGACTGAATCTATTGAAACATTTTTATCAAATTTTCTTTCAACTTCTGATTGAACATATTCTATCAATCCTTGTTTTATTCCTATTAGTTTTTCTTTTTTAATTGATAAAATTTCTCTTCTTTCAGGGTTATTTTCTTTTGTTATACTATCTTCAACTTGTTTAATTTTTGAATCAAGATAACGGCTAGTTTGAAATGGTTTTTCTTTAAAAATCTTTTTACTTTCTTCTTTTTCTATTACTCTTTCATTGTAAATGACCTCTGCTAACTGGTCTTTATTCAATAACTGTTTTCTAAATATGGTTTCATTAACCATTGCTCTAACTTCGTGATTTGAAAATTTGTCAATATTCAAACTTGGATAAGATTTTTTGAAGAATCTTTCTGCTTGTTTATCTAAAATTTCATTTGCCTTTGTAAGCATATCTCGTTCACTACTAATTTTACTTAACATCAAACGTTTTTTTTGAATTTCCATTTTATTATTAAAGATAAGTGAATTTTCCCATCGTTTTAATTCACCTAATCGTTTATCAATGTTTTCATCATTAATAAATAATTTCAATTCTTTTGAAAGATTTTTCAGTTCTCCTTTTTCTAAAGGTGAGAAAGTTTTTTCAAATTTTAAAGTGAAGTTTTGGTCTTGTTTTAACACTTTCTCTTGACTTTCAAGTTTATCAAGTTCGGATAGAATATCATTGTAACTTTGAATTTCTAAATTTTTTCTTTTTAACTCACTTATAACTCCTTTTTCTTCTAATTTTTTTGAGTAAAACCCTTCATGAATTGTTGGTAGTTCTTTTTTTCCAAGTTCCGCATGCGATTTTTCTGTAATTTGTTGATCGATATTTCTATCTTTTAAATATTGGTTGACTTTATCAGCCCAATCTTTACGAATTTCGGAAACAAGAGATTTTCTATCCCAATCATTTGTTTTAATTGAAACGGTTACTCTTTGCCCTTTTTCGTTAAAAATCTGATTGCCATTTTCATCTAGTTTAGGTATTCTTTTTCTTTTATTTAGAATATTACCTTCACTATCTACTTCTCTCATTGTTAACATAATATGAGTATGAGGATTGTTTTCATCATCTCTATGAATGGCTACGTCTGCAATCATTCCTTCACTGACAAAGTTATCTTTTACAAAATCTTCAATCAACATTCTTTGGTCTGAATTATTTAATTCAATTGGCAATGCTACATTTACCTCTCGACAAAGTTGAGCGTTTGGACTTTTTTCTGCTAATTCCATTTTATTCCATAATGTCTGTCTATCTAAAAACTCATTAGGTACATAATCAGGTTTTAAAATAAAAGCTTCTGGTTTAACAGTTCTATGGTTGTATAGATTAGTTTTTTCATATAGTTCACTATACAATTTTTCACCACTTCGATAAGAAGCCATTGCGATTAAACTTCTTTTTCCGCCTTCTCTTTTTGCTATTGTCATAGATAAATGGAAGATTGCCAATTGTATCACCTCTCTTTCTTTTCAAACATGAGCGTAGCGAATTTTAACAAACACGCTTGACGATAAAACTAAACGAAAGTTAAGTTTTATAGCACATTACCTACAAACGTAAGTTAGTGGGTATAAGTGCGCCCTTAGTAAAACATCTAAGGGAATCCTCTATAAATTAATTCTACCACTTATCAATGAAAAAGTAATTATGTTTAATCTGACATTTTCGTTTATATTTAATGATTTTAGAAATATAATATAATATGATAGACATATACAAATTATCAGGAGGGATATTTTATGGAAAACCAAGATCAAAACATCAAGACAGAAAATGAACATATCATTCCAAAAACAAGACCAAAAAAGAGAAAGAAAAAAACTGTTTCTGATATTG
>NZ_MAEK01000006.1:0-14886 GCF_009933265.1 Enterococcus sp. JM9B
TTAATGGTACCACATCTAAAATTCTATGCAAAAAAATTAGCTTTTTGGAGAGCGATTCTAAACAAAGACCATATAACGCGCAATTACAATTGGTACCCCTTAATCCTCAGCACATAAAGGAAAAAATATGGAATCAAAAAATAACCGATATGTACTCTGGTTATGACTTGAATCAGGGAGAATTTCAGAGACGACACATCATACTTTTTTAGTTTGCACTTGTAAACTAACTAGCGTACATTAAGTTTATGCTCACTATCAAGCGTTGTCAATCCTTTAGACTCTTATCAATTTCGAAAGAAAGTAGCAAGGTTATTGATTGTGACTGTAAAAGTGGGGTGTTCCTATAAGCACATTAAACTATCTTCTCTAATTTATCATGCTATTTAAATTCTGCTTTTTCATGAGAATTTTTGTCCAAAACTTGTTAAAATGATTTTAAAAAATACTTACATACACAATCCCCAAAAGACACTAATGTCATTTCAGTCAAAAAAGATACCGCAGAAAATTTCCACCTGAGATTCAATACGATATTACTCTCTTGACAGCCAGCTTAATTCCTTAGTTGAATAGATTATTAAAGTGCACAAAAAAACAATGCGGTGTTTGTTATATTAGTGATAAGTAGTGATTGCTTGAATTCGATATCCGAAGACAACAACACTCAAAAAAAAGTTACAACCTTGTTGAACATCCTTGTATAACAAATTATCTTGCTATACAAGGATGTTTTAGAAACGAAAACAATAATTTGACACTAATCCGTTTAAGAATGCTGCTTGAGAAAATTTTATCAAATGACACTACTCAAATTCCTAAAATCGATATCACTAAAGCCCTGGGTCTTATAAATCAAATCATAAGAAGCCACGTACCTGACTTCTTATGATTTCCAATTTTTCGCAGACTTTATTACCCCATTAACTATTGACCAGCTGCCAATAATTAGCCAGAAACTACTTGCTGTTGACTTCAATGTCATGGACTCATTCAACCATTTTTACAAGAAATATTACCCTATCTGCTTGGGAAACTTATCTGACTGCTTAATGGACTTAGGGTACTTTGAAGAATCAAAACTCATATTGGAAAAACTAGCTTTCGTAGCAGACCATGTGGACTCTATCGAATTAAAAATGTGGGCACAATACCTAACAAACGTACTAAATATTTACATGGATGATCAACTTAATGAAAAACAGAATCGATTAAATAAATTAAATCAAATCGTAACAAATTGGCACAATTTATTGCCATCCAGTCATTTGGTAAAAGGTCTACACGGCGCTTTCCAACGTTTATCTGACAGAAACGTTGATCGTCCAAACAACATTCATATTCCACCTGTATACATTTTAAAGCCATAGGAAAAAGCCTAGTATCTATTGCTAGGCTCTTTTGTATACCTCTACACATTCATTTCCTTCTTCCAGCATTCATAAGACTCAACAGTTGCACTTTTTTTCATTCTCCTACAAATTCCACTAAACAACGACCACTTATAGTCATCCAAAATAGCAGTACCTACTCCCCCTAATCCTAAGAAAAACAGTAAAAGTAAAGACAAAAATAGCATCATATTCGTCCATAACGATAAAAGAACCAATAAAAGAGAAACTAATCCGGCCGTAATAAAAGAAAGAATCAGAATACCATAATAGATTTTCAAAATAACAGCCCATTCTTTGATCCTATTAAGCTCAGCTATTTCCTCCTCAATCATTCATCAATCCACCTGCTCTTTCTTCTTCTTGGGATCAATACTCTTTAAAAACCTCTCCTCCAACACCAATAAATGACGATAAACATCATCCATTGACCAGCCTGAAGAAAGGCTTAGACAATACAAAAAATCACAAGGCAACGTCTTTACGGTACGGTTTCTTGTTACCCAACTTGCTACTGTACTCTGCTTATAGCCATGCAACTCACAAAATTGTTCTACTGTCATACCTAACCGCGAAATAATAAATACATTGATCGGGTAGGGATATACAAAGGTATTGATACTCATAGTCAGAAAGACCTCCCCCCATATTATTACGTTTGCGATAATAATACTACTCTTTCTTAAGACCAGCAAGCAAGGCGGAGAAAAAAGAAGAAACGTATCATAGATATAATGTAATAGGCAATTTGCACCTTTTAATTTCAACCTGTATCGATCCTGAACAAATCTGTTTGCACGCCGATCTTATTGGGTTCTATCAAGCGTTTCAGTGCTGTCTGGATAAACATGTATTCTCTTCCAAAAGCTTCTGAGATCGCAGCGAAATAAGCCCCCTGGCTTTCTTTTTTTAGCCGGATAACGGAGCGCATCAATCCATGTATCGAAGCTAGCATAATACCTCCATTCCTACCAGCACGAACACGAAAATGAATTTTGTTCTCTTCTTTTAGCTGCTTCAGTACTTTGTCCAGGGAGCGTTTTGGGATCTTTAAACTTTCAGTTAACTCTTTTTTTGTAGAAATAATGTATGGTTGTTCTTCATAGGATTGCTCATTCAAATAAGACAATAGATCTTCTGCCCATTCATGACTATGAGAATACTTTCGTACTGCTCGCTCTTTCTTAAACTTCCACCAACCCCGTTTTTTGTTGAATAGCTGCTCTTCAGAAAGATTGACATCGACCCACTCTTGGCATAATAGGACAATTTTTTCTCTGTGTGCTGCTTGATATTTTCCGGAGTAAGCGGAACGAATGATTCTGGTTAATTCTCGATCAGATAAAGGGTTAGCCAAGCGGTCATTGAATTCTAACATCGTCAATTCACATGCTTCTACCTCGTATCCTGACGAAAAGTATGCCAAAGACAAGGTGAATATGACATTATTTCGACCATATACGCCCTTTTCACCTTGTATTTTTTGACTTTTTAGCAACAGCTGGAACCAGGGTTCATCGACTTGACGAAATTCTTGAGTAGATGGTAATACAAAAACGTTCTTGATCTCCGCTTTTTTGTCCGCATCTTCTCTCATTGACCAGTCGATCCATTCTTCGAAACTATAACGATACTGTGGTTCAAAGAATAAAACATTCTCTTCAGAAGGCATTCGTGTGATCCCAAAATGATTGGCATTTACATCAACAGGAAACCGATAATCATTTGAAAATTTGTTTCTTAGATTTTTTGAGATCATTTTGGCCACATTGATCACTTTAAAATTTGATTTCTTCGTCACGTATGCAGGCTTGTCTAGTACATAGAAAGCTTGAAATCCATGCGGTGTACGTAGAATCATTGTCGGCATAAAGCCGATCTCGTGACTGGCCAAGATAATTTCTCCATAGTCAAAGTTTGGATCCAATGTGTCAAAATCAACAAAGAAAGTATTGATTTGACGCAAATTGTCCTCAGAATGACCTTTTGTAAACATTCTGGCTTCATCAGCATACGTTCCATAGCGAAATACATTTGGTGTCCAATGAGTGAATCGACTATTGTTTTCGATCACCCCTTCTTCTGAAGTGATCACTAGTCCAATCCCCTCGATCATGTGTTCCTTTGAACGGTACGCAAAAATAGCCCCCTTTCCCGACTGATCACTAAAAGAGACCGGTTTTAAGTGGCTGTTTTTATATTTAAATTTACGGATACCATTTTGTAATACCGTCGAATATACGACATCCAAAGAAGCTGCCATGACTGTTATTCCTTCCTAAACAAAAAGAGAACACAAATAATCTTAAAGATTTGTGTTCTCTCAATGGCTTAGAAGTCTCAAAGGAATGACAAAATAAGCGTATATATATTGAGTTGCTCGTCAAAAAATGGTAAAATAAACCTATAGGTTCGGATTGGTAGTCCGAATAGATTTATTCAAATCACATAAGTGGTTTCCAGCCACTTACATAATTTCCATGAGACGAACGAGAACACATAGTTGTTGTATGTGATTCAGATGAAGAAGTGAGGCCAAATTCACTTTTTTATCCGTCTCTTTTTTATATGTATTATTTATTTGAATATAACAAAACAGCTAAATTTGTACAAGAAGAAATTTTAATAAAGTATAAGTTATACTTAAATAAACCTCATATAAGTTATACCTAATTAGACATTATTGTATATCTTATACTTTAAATCACTTCATTAGGTAATAAAACGATACCTTCAAAATAAGCTTTCCCTGACAACAAATATTTTGTGACGATAAAACATAAAGTATAACTTATACTTTATGTTTTGGTAATCAGTAATAACTTATACTTTTATTGTTGAATGACTTAAAAAAATTAAAGCTTATCAAATGCATCTTTTATTTCTTCTCTCAAGTGTTCCTCTTTCGCCACACCTAATTTTTGTGTAATATACGCTTCCGATAAAGTGTCAATAAGTTTTTCAAAGGTAATCCTCCCCTGAACTGATTGAAGTTCCTCAACGTAGTCTTGTAGTACGTTTAATTTTGACTCCAAAGCAGGAGATATTTTTTTGGGTTTTGTAACTTTAAATCTCTCATCTGTGATTTCTATAGGACGTCCTCGTTTTTTACTTGCTACTGAAGTAATCGCTTTTGGTTTCTTATTCATCAAAGAAGAGTATCCAAATTCGTTTTCTCCTCTAATTGATACAGATTTTTTCTTTTTTATTCCTGGTTGTAAGAGACCAGCATATTCTGTATCAACTTTGGTATCAACATTAAATTCTTTCCTTTCACTCATATTCTTTCCCTCCTAGCTATTCTTCAAATATTTTTCTGCGTGATTCAAGTTCGGCTAGTATTTTTATAAACGGTTCATGTGCCCTATAGTCCCATTGATCATAATTTCCGTTTCGATACTTTTTCAAAGATATTCCTTCTCTAGAATAACGTTTTAGTCGTTTTTGGAAATTAACAATATTCTTCGATACAGCGGATCCATATAAATCCATAGCCTCGCTCAATACACTTTTATCTAAATCATCGTCTGGTTCAAGCATGCATGCAATTATAGATATCACTTCAAGATCAATATCGTAGTTGTTAATCATAAATTTTTGGTACCCAACATATTTTCCAATTCCATCTAACGATTCCTCTTGTGTTTGAAAAGCTATTATACTATAATCAGAGGCCGCCATAGCATTATCTGAATATGCACTAATAGTTGGAGGCACATCAATAAAAATAGTCTCATAATTTTCTTTAATAGGTTCCAACAATTTTTCTAAAACCATGATTTGTTCTTTCTCATCTTCGAAGTTAGCAATAACATAGTTAGAAAATGATCTAAAACTTGTATCACATGCAATTAAATCTAGATTTTCCATAATCGGCGTTATACAAATTGAAAGATTTTCTTCGTTGATTCCATCAACTATTGTTTTATCAATATGATCTAAGTCAACAGTTCTTGCTAATATTTGTGAAGCGTTGGCTTGCGGATCAATATCTATTACCAGTGTTTTTTTCTTATTTACTACAGCATTATCAAAAGCTAGCATTGTAACTATCTTGGTTTTTCCTACTCCACCTTTAAAGTTCCCGACTGTATAAGTAGTTGCTGTCATATTTTTACCTACTTTCTTTAATCTTTATTTAAAGTATAACTTATATATTTATTTTATTCAATATTTATTTTATACTTTATATATTAAGTATAAGTTATACTTAATATATTCAATATATCTGATACGTTTCATTTAATAGCAGATATAGACTACAAATCCCTTGAATTAGTGTTCCGGCTGACGTAAAAAACCATTCTGATGAAATTTAAAAATAATGTTTATGGTATAAGTTATACTTAATTAAACGTATAACTTATACTTTATTATTTAATATATAAGTTACACAAAATATATTTATTATTTCTGCTATATTTCATTTAATAGCAGATTCATACAACAAATGTCTTGATTCAGTGTTTGGCTGACGTAAAAAAAATCATTCTGATAAAATTTCAAAATAACGTTTATGGTATAAGATATACTTAATTATAGTATATCTTATTATAATTTATTGAAGACTAATCTATAATAATATTTTTGGTTCTGTTGCAAAGTTTTAAATCTACTATCAAATAAGGTAGAATAATAGAAAAAGATAGCAGGAGGAATGACGATGAATCATTTTAAAGGAAAGCAATTTCAGCAGGATGTGATTATTGTAGCCGTAGGCTACTATCTTCGTTATAACCTTAGCTATCGTGAAGTTCAAGAAATCTTATATGATCGTGGCATTAACGTTTCTCATACGACGATTTATCGTTGGGTGCAAGAATATGGCAAACTACTCTATCAAATTTGGAAAAAGAAAAATAAAAAATCCTTTTATTCATGGAAAATGGCATTATTTGTATCGAGCCATCGATGCAGATGGTTTAACCTTGGATATTTGGTTACGTAAAAAACGGGACACACAAGCAGCCTATGCTTTTCTTAAGCGGTTAGTGAAGCAGTTTGATGAACCGAAGGTTGTAGTCACAGATAAAGCCCCTCTATTACAAGTGCCTTTAAGAAACTAAAAGAATACGGCTTTTATCAAGGGACAGAACATCGTACCATTAAATACCTGAATAATTTGATTGAACAAGACCATCGTCCAGTAAAGAGACGCAATAAATTCTATCGAAGTTTACGCACTGCCTCTACCACGATTAAAGGCATGGAAGCCATCCGAGGATTATATAAGAAAACCCGAAAAGAAGGCACTCTCTTCGGGTTTTCGGTCTGTACTGAAATCAAGGTATTATTGGGAATCCCAGCTTAAATCATAGATACCGTAAGGGATTTTATTCTTTATTTAAAACTTTGCAACAGAACCAACACACACATCAACATACACATGGTTCCTGTGTCAATAATTCGGACAAGAAAATCAGGCACAGAAAAAATTAGCGATCATCAATGATCATCAGGCGATTTGGGTTTGGGATGAAGAGGTTGAAATTCTAGGCAAGCGTTAATCTATGAAAAGTTTTTATGGATGACTGAAGGCTTCAATAAAAAACGTATTGCTTTCTAGCGCGTTAGATGATAAAAACAAGCTAACGACTTTTTGAAGGAGAAAACTATGAGGATTGATAATATTTTTGAATACTTGTATGAATTTCATCAACAGCACCCTATAACAGTCCATAATTTAAATGGCTGTACAGTGAAGGATATTTGTACAACTAGCAATTATGCTCGAACGGCGGTTAGTGAGGATTTATCAAAGTTGACCAGCACTCATCAGGTGATTAAAGTGAAATCACGTCCAGTGCTATTTTTTGCTCGCTCAATTTTGGAAAAGGCCTTTTCTTTTTCTCCTCGAAAAGATGAATACGCTTCATTGACCGAACTTGAAAGAGAAATTCATCAAGAAATGGAGAAAAAGGAGCAGCTAAAGCAGGAGTTTCGAAGTAATCCTTTTTCAAAAGTCATTGGATACGATGGAAGTCTAGCAGATAGCATCAAAAAACTGAAGGCAGCTGTTTTATACCCGCCAAAAGGCTTGAACATTATGCTGACAGGGGAATCCGGTGTTGGAAAGACCTTATTAGCAGAACATTTACATGAGTTTTTCGAGTCGAAGACTGAAACAAAAGTACCGTTCATTTATTTTAACTGTGCGGAATATTTCAATAATCCTGAGCTATTAACTTCTCATTTATTTGGCTATAAAAAAGGCAGCTTTACAGGAGCAGACAATGACCATCAAGGATTGATTGAATTAGCAGATGGAGGCTTTTTCTTTTTAGATGAAGTCCATCGCTTGACTAACGAAGGGCAAGAAAAGCTCTTTACTTTGTTGGATAAAGGGTACTTTACCCGAATGGGGGAAGCGGAGAATCAACGGCATGTGTCCATCAAATTTATTTTTGCTACGACCGAAGAGCTGGAAAAGACCTTTTTGAAAACTTTTTTACGTCGAATTCCAGTCAATCTGCATATTCCCAGCTTATCTGAACGTTCCATCAAAGAGAAGATCCAATTGATTCTGACCTTTTTCATGGAGGAAAGTCAGGGGATTCAAAAAGATATTTTTATTTCTTATAATACGTTGAAATATTTGGTCTTCTCCCAATATAAGGCAAATGTTGGTGAACTGAAATCAGAGATTCAATTTATTTGTGCTCAGGCGTATCTCGATTCCATCGATTATGAAACCCATGAATTAAAAATTGATCTTCCATTAGGTTTGCTAGATGAAAATATTGTAGACACGAAGAACATTGTCGTATTGAACGAGTACGTTCCTAGTCGCGGAATCAACATTAAACATGATTATTTTTATCACCATGTGGAGCAGTTGCTGCAGGTGAAGGATAAGCAGAATGATCGATTTTATAATTTCTTATTAAAGGAATATACCGATCTTAAGAATGTCAATATTTCTTCAAGAGATGCAGTTGCGATTATGCAAAACAAGCTGGATCAGCTTTATGATATGGATCTGTTTAATCAATCATTTTCAGAGGAGCAGGATATTGATGAGCAGTTCTTTAGCCAAATCAATCAAATCATTCAATATATCGAACAAGAAATGGCTGTTCTTCTGCCTGAAAACTTGAAAGATGTTTTAGCGGCCCATATCTATTCTAGCGTCTTTTACTCAGCTCAGATACATGAAGACTTTTTTAATCTGACGAAAAATATTTTTTCTGGAAAAATCAAGAATTATCAGTTGGCGGAAAAAATTGTTCATTATATTGAGGATTATTTTTCTTTAAAACTGCCCAATACGGAGATTATTTTTTATGATTTATTCATCCGTAAAACCAAATCCACGGATCGCCGCTATGAGCTGGATGAAAAATGCGGGATTGTGGTAGTCGCTCATGGAAGTGCGACGGCGTCCAGTATGGTGGAATACACGAATGTGCTCTTTTCTACCAGTCTGATGAATTCAGTCAACATGCCAATCAATCAGTCGGTAGAGGAGACGTTGGATAAGGTGCGCCATGTCGTCCGGGAGAATGGCTATAGCAAATTGATCCTGATGGTCGATATTGGTTCGTTAGTTTATTTTGGTAATGTTATCAGTAAAGAATTTCAAATTGAGGTACTTTTGATTAGCAATATCAATCTATTAACACTTTTGGAGGTTGCTCGTGAGGCGATTTATGAATCGACTAATTTTGAGTACCTATTGCCAGTTCTAAAAGAGAAGAATCATAAGGCGCTGATTTGTCGCAAAGGAAATTTTGAGGATTCCAAAGTTCTAGTAATTTCTTGTCTAACGGGGCTAGGTACAGCATTAAAAATTGAAAAGCTGCTGCTTAATACCTTTCCGCAGGAATTGTTGACCAATGTTCGAATTATTACACTTGAGAAAAAAGAGCTGGAGAATCTCAGCCGCTTACTTTCTTTTGTTCATGAAGATGAGAAGCTGGTTGGAATCATTGGAACTGTGAAGACGGAAATTCCAGATATTCCCTTTGTTTCGCTGGATAATTTATTGTCGGATCAAGGAATCAAGTTAGTCTTTCAAATGTTAGGATATGATCTAACCAAAGATGAGAATCAAGCGGTATTAAAGAAGGTTTCGGCTAAGTATATTCAAGGACTGTCGATCGAAGCCATTACGGATTTATTAAGTATTTTAAATCCTAAAAGCATCACAATCGAATTGTCTAAGATTTATTCGGACATCTGTATGCAGACGAAAAAGAAAAGTGATGAAAAAAGACTGCTGCGTTTCATCATTCATTGTGCTTGTATGATCGAACGGCAGATCCAACATCCGGAATATGACCACACCTCTTATGAACTGTCATATCGGGAACTGCCAGAACTGGCATCTGTCATCAAAATGGCGTTTCGACCGATCGAAGTGTCATACAATGTCATCGTTCCGCCTCTTGAAGTCAAATATATTTATGAATTGTTGTTTGAAGTTAGTGTGTAAAACGCATGAAATAGCCCTTTTCCTGAAGGGTTATTTTTTTGGCACAGCAATTGCTTTATAGGAAAGTGAATACAATGTAAGCGGAAGTGAGGAATGAGGGTATGGTAAAACAACCAATTTTAATTTTGACTCATAATGGTTGGGGATTGGAATTGTTGAAAAGTGTTCAGATGATCGTTGGTGAAATCAGCAATGTTCATGAAGTGGCGTTAAACGCAGAAGATTCTTTACCGGAATATTTAGAACGAGTCAAAACACAAATTGAGCAATTAGAATGGCAAGAGAATCTATTGATTCTAACAGATATTAAAGGCGGGACTCCGAGTAATGTAGCGTTGCGTTTGTCGAAGGATTATAAAGTTGTCGCTATTTCAGGCTTGTGTGCGTCGATGTTGCTAGAAGCTGTGATGAAACAAGAAACGGGCGGCTTTACACGGGGGATAGCCCAAGAGATTCACAAGGCGGTCGTTGATAGTTGTCAACTGTTGGAATTACCAATTAAACAGTAAAGGATGAGTAAAATGTCAAAAATTGTGTTAGCTAGAGTAGATAGCCGCTTGATTCATGGTCAGGTGGTGACTAAGTGGTTGCAGCAATCAGCAGCTAATGAAATCGTCGTTGTCAGTGATGATCTGGAGCAGGATGAGTTTTTACAAAGCATTTATTTAATGGCAGCACCTCCAGGCGTAAAAGTGATTATCAAAGGCACCGATTCGGTAAAAAGCTATTGGGAAGAAGCAACGGCGAAAAGTAGTAAGGTATTATTCCTGGTTCCCGATTTAGTTACATTAAAAGAAATGGTCGAAGCGGGAATTGTCACAGAAGGTGTTCAGGTGGGTGGATTAGGAGGTGGACCTAATCGTAAAAATGTCGTGAAGAATATTAATTTATCCGAAGAGGATGTGGCGATTTTAGAAGGGCTGTTAGCTAAAGAAATCAATGTGTATTTCCAAGCGATTCCGGAAGAAAATCCGGTGCCGATCCAAAAATTAATTGAAAAATATAAATCATTATAAAAGGGGCGTATAAACGATGGGTGTTCTAGGTATTTCGATTGTAATGGGTTTGTACTATTGGTTTGCGAGATTGCGTTTTGGCTATACATTTTCCGGGATGCTATCTCAGCCGCTTTCGGCGGCGTTGATTGCAGGAATTGCGACAGGTAAATTATCTGAAGCAATGGTGATTGGTGCGGGGATTCAGTTGGTTTATTTGGGTGTAACTTCGACACCAGGCGGCAATGTTCCCAGTGATCCGGCTTTAGCTTCAGCGATTGCGATCCCGATTGCTTTAGGAGTAGGAATGAACGCGGAGGCAGCGATTGCTTTGGCAGTGCCATTCGGTGTGTTGGGCGTATTTATGGATCAGCTTCGTCGGACGATCAATGCAACGTGGGTTCACATGGCGGACAAATATGCAGAGGATTTAAATTATTCAGGGATTTATCGCGCAGCGTTTTTATATCCTGCACTTGCTGGTTTTGTTATTCGTTTTCCTCTTGTATTTGCGGCGAATTTCTTCGGTCAATCGATCGTCAATCAAATCTTGGATGTCATTCCAAAATGGTTGATGCACGGTTTCGAAGTGATGGGTGGTATCTTGCCAGCGCTTGGATTTGCCTTGACCATCATGGTGATTGGCAAGAAACATTTAATCCCTTATTTCTTGATTGGCTTTGTCGCGGTTGTTTACTTTGGCGCGGAAGTCATGGCTGTAGCAATTATCGGTATTTGCATAGCATTCTTGGTTCGGAATAAAGCATTAGAAGAGGAGGCGGCTGCATAATGGAACAAATGACAGAAAAAAATGAACAGCAATTAGAGCAAAAGAAAATTACTAAAAAGGAATTGTCTCGCTCCTTTTGGATTTATCAATTGGGTTGTGAGTTATCCAACTCTTACGAACGACTGCAAAGTTTAGTTTTTTGTGCCTCAATGATTCCGGCGGTCAAGAAATTGTATGCCGATGATGAAGACGCGCAACGAGAAGCATTGAAACGCCACCTAAACTTTTTCAATACAGAAGGCACAATCGGTTCTTCTATTCAAGGGATCGTGATTGCGATGGAGGAAGAAAAATCCAATGGCGCAGCGATCACCGATACCGCGATCACTTCAATCAAAACGGGTTTGATGGGACCCTTGGCTGGGATCGGCGATTCAATTATTTGGGCTGCTGTGATGCCGTTGATCATCTCGATCTTTATTCCAATGGCGTCTAGCGGAAATGCAATCGGCGGTATTGGACCAATCGTGATTTATACCGCTGTTACCATGTATATCAGCTGGTTGTTGATCAACAAATCTTATACATTAGGACGTAACTCGATTTTAAGCTTATTGAAGGATGGCAAGATCAAGCAGGTAATTTATGCGGCGAACGTCTTGGGAATGATGATGATGGGAGCGTTAAGTGCTAGTTACGTAAATATCACAAGCCCAATGAAATTCAAAGTTCCAGGCGGCGCAACGATTATTTTGCAGGATGTTTTTGATCAGATCGTGAAAGGCCTGTTGCCGTTGACCGCGGTATTTGCCATCTACTTTTTTATGGTCAAAAAGGGACCGAGATACGGCATTATTATCGGTACGATCGTGGTGATAAGTATCGTCGCTTCATTCTTCGGATTATTATAAGACAATTGAATTGAAGGTGTAAACATGATTAGCTATGAAAAATTTGGTTTAAAAGAAGTGATCAATGCTTCTGGGCGAATGACGATTTTAGGAGTATCGAAGGTATCGGAAAAGGTGTTGGAAGCGCAACGATTTGGTGGCGAACATTTTTTTGAGATGAGCGATTTAATGGTTCAAACAGGCAAGTTTCTCGCTAATCTGCTGGAAACAGAAGATGCGCAAATCGTCTCTTCTGCTTCAGCAGGGATTGCCCAATCTGTTGCCGCCGTGATTGGCGAAGGGGATATCTATCACGTGTATCATCCCTACACAACAAGGATCACGAAAAGAGAGATTATTATTCCAAAGGGTCACAATGTGGATTATGGTACACCAGTAGAAGTCATGATCCAGCAAGGTGGCGGAACAGTTGTTGAGGCTGGCTATGCCAATATGTGTTCCGCGGAACATTTAGAAATGATGATAACGGCTGAAACAGCGGCGATTTTGTATATAAAGAGCCATCATACGGTCCAAAAAAGTATGCTAAGTGTGGAAGAAGCAGTCGGAGTAGCCAGAAAATATGATCTCCCTTTGATTGTTGATGTGGCTGCGGAAGAGGATCTTTTTAAGTATACTCAAGCAGGCGCCGATCTAGTGATTTATTCAGGGGCTAAGGCGATTGAAGGCCCTAGTGCCGGCTTGATCATCGGTAAGCAGCAATATGTAGAATGGGTGAGGTTACAAAGCAAAGGAATCGGTCGATCCATGAAGATCGGGAAAGACAATGTTTTAGGTTTTACCCAAGCAGTTGAGGATTACTTAGCTCACGGAAGTGAATCGGGAAAAGCGATGAAGCAACGATTGGCTCCGTTTATCTCAGCGGTGAATCAAATTCCAGCTTTAGAAGCAAAGATCGTACAAGATGGTGCAGGACGAGACATTTATCGGGCAAGCGTCAAAGTACTTGGAGAAAAATCAGCTAGGCAGATCATTACCGAACTAAAAGAAGAAAATCCGGCGATTTATACCCGAGAATATCAAGCGAACAATGGCATCATTGAATTTGATGTCCGATCTGTGAATGGGCTGGAGATGGAAAAAATCATTCGACGTTTGCAGGAAATTATGAAGAAAAGGGGTTAAAGTATGTCATTGCGACCAAATTATTTAGAAGATCGAATCTGTTTGAACGTTTTAGCTAACTCTGTTGAAAATGCCAAGGAATGTTACAAAGCAGCAGAAGGGCACATTGTATTAGGCGTATTATCGAAAAACTATGCCAGTGATGAATTGGCAATTGAGGACATGAGGCTGTATCAAGCAGCGACCAATAATGCCTTGTCCGTCGGTTTAGGTGCTGGCGATCCCAATCAGAGCCAGATGGTATCAAGAATTTCCGCTCTCTTGCAGCCACAGCATGTCAATCAAGTATTCACTGGTGTGGGGGCTTCACGAGCACTTTTGGGACAAACAGATACAATCGTGAATGGTTTAGTTTCACCAACGGGAAAAGTTGGGTACGTGAATATTGCGACAGGCCCATTAAGTTCAAAAGCACCTGAAGCGATTGTACCGATTGAAACTGCGATCAAATTGCTACAGGATATGGGTGGCAGTTCAGTAAAGTATTTTCCTATGAAGGGCTTGGCTCATAAAGAGGAGTATCAAGCAGTTGCAGACGCTTGTGTGAAGTACGATTTCTATCTAGAGCCGACGGGTGGTATTGATTTAACAAATTTTGCAGAGATTGTGCAAATAGCAGTTGATGCTGGAGTGAAAAAAATTATCCCGCATGTGTATAGTTCGATTATTGATTCTAAAACAGGGGATACGAAGCCGGGAGATGTTCAAAAGCTGTTGCAGTTGATGAAGCAAACACTAAAATAAAAAAGAGTTGAATTTGAGTTACTCGCTCAAATTCAACTCTTTTTTAACTTCTCAACCCACGTCCACGATCAATCAAATACCAGTAGACGCTATAAATCACAACGATAAATAATACTAAAATGGACATTGAAACAACGATTGACACATCCATCACACCAAGGAAGCCATAACGAAAACCAGAGATCATGTAAACGATCGGATTAATTTTTGAGACAGCTTGCCAGGGTTCCTATGTCAATAATCCGGACAAGAAAAGACGAATACTTTCCAAAAAAAATACGTTAATACTTAATTCAATATAAAAATGAATAGTAAAAAACACTTTTCCTAATTTTACTCGTGTATCTTCCAGAAAAAAACAACTCAAATAACCGTTTTTAGATGAATTAAAAAAACGGTACGGGTCTATCGCTAGGAAACCATTGAAATGCGGTCATTATTGTACCAGCGGATATAACTGTCAATTCCGACAATTGCTTCATCTAATGATTGGAAATTTTGAAAATTCACATACTCTCTCTTCAGAATAGAATGAAAGGTTCTGTTGCAAAGTTTT
>NZ_MAEK01000007.1:0-5881 GCF_009933265.1 Enterococcus sp. JM9B
AAAGCTATGAATTATTCAGGATAAAATGTATTTACCATAAAATTTCCACATCATGTTCTTCAGAAATAGTTAGATACTCTTTCTCTGGTTTTTGATCAGTAATGATTGCATTATAGTTTTCAAAGTCGCCAATCTTAAAGAAATGAGAGGAATCAAACTTGGAATGATCCACAAGTAAGATGGTTTGTTTCGCTTTTTCCATCATTTCTTTTTTTACTTTGGCTTGACTGAAACTGGCTTCATAAACACCATGCTGATCAATCCCGCGACAAGAAAAAATTGCTAAATCAAATTGAAAAGAATTAAAAATTGATTCGTAAGTACTGCTGATAACGGCGGTTGAGTTGGGTTTGATTTCTCCACCGATGATAAATGTTTTTAGGGTGTCGTTTCCTCCCTCGCTCAGCTCAATGGCTGTTTTTAGACCATTTGTAATGACGACAAGGTTAGATAACTCTTTCAAATATTTGCAAATCTGTTGGACCGTACTGCTAGAATCAAGAAAAATGCACATTCCCGTTCCAGTAAAATCTTTAGCCAAGGCTGCAATCTTTTGTTTGGCTTGTATATTGGAAGATTCTCGATAAATATGTGCATATTCATTATTTGAGGCCACATTCAAAATTACACCACCATGAAACCGATGGACTAAGCCACGTTTTTCTAAATTCATAAGATCTCTTCTCAAGGTTGAAATACTGCAATGTAATTTTTCACACAATGTGTCGTTGGTTAACTGTTTTTTTTTATTCAAAAGTATCATGATATCGTTCATTCTAATTTCAGATGCCAATGGATTCACCTCTATAAATCAGTATACCATTTTTTGAATAATTTTGAACAATTTTGAAGGAAATAGAATGTTTTTTCTGCTAAGTGTTCAATATTTTAATAAACTATTCACAAAAGAATGCAAACGTTTTATATTTAACTCGTAAATAAAAAGTTGGAGGAATATAAAGTGAACGAAGAAGAAATTAAAAATCAGATCTGTGATGTCTGCAATAAAATGTGGCAGCTTGGCTGGGTAGCGGCTAATGATGGGAATGTTTCCGTAAAATTAGATGAGCATACCTTTTTATGCACACCAACGGGTATCAGTAAAAGTTTCATCACTCCAGAGAAATTGATTAAAATTAATGAAAAGGCAGAAATTTTGGAAGTTAACGGTGATTATCGTCCATCAAGCGAGATCAAGATGCATTTACGTGTTTATAAAGATCGTCCCGATGTTCAAGCCGTTGTCCATGCGCATCCACCGGTTGCCACTGCATTTGCCTTGGCACAAATTCCGCTAGACAGTTATTCATTAATTGAAAGTGCTATCGTAATTGGGTCAATTCCCATCACACCATTTGGCACACCTTCAACAAATGAAGTTCCAGAAGCAATCGCACCGTATCTGCCGGAACATGATGTGCTGTTGTTGGAAAATCATGGCGCACTGACAGTCGGTTCAGACTTGATTACCGCGTACTATCGAATGGAAACATTGGAACTGGTTGCAAAAACGACTTTCCATGCTCGCATGTTGTTAAATATCGGTGATAAAGAAGAAAAAGAAATTCCTCGAGAAAATTTGGAACGTCTGTTTAAAATGAGAAAAAATTATGGTGTCACTGGCAAACATCCTGGGTATAAAAAGTACCATTGAGAAGGAGGATAAAGCAGTGAAAAAGAACGTACTCGCATTTGATTTTGGTGCTTCATCAGGACGGGCAATCCTCGGTAAATATGATGACGGAAAAATCGAGTTGGAAGAAATTCATCGTTTTTCAAATTATCCTGTGGAAAAAGGCGGTACATTGTATTGGGATTATGCTTTTCTTTTTCAGCAGATTATTGAGGGAGTAAAAAAAGCCACCAAACTTTATTCTGTGGACAGTTTGGGTATTGATACCTGGGGGGTAGACTTTGGCTTGCTTGATGAGCAGGGCAAGCTGCTTTCAAATCCGGTTAATTACCGAGATGCTCGGACAAAGGGAATTCTGGAAGATGCAGAGAAACATCTGGATCTAAAGACGATTTATCAACGAACGGGCAATCAGATAATGGAGATTAATACACTTTTTCAATTGTTGGCAACAAAGCTGCAACAACCGGAAACTTTTGAGAAAGCAAACACGATGCTGTTTATGCCAGATTTGATGAATTATTTTTTGACAGGAAAAATCGCTGCTGAAAGAAGTATCGCTTCTACTTCGCAATTAGTCAATCCGTTGATGAAAAATTGGGATTATAAAATTATTGACGCCTTTGGGTTAAAAAATACATTATTCCCACCACTTGCGTCAGCAGGTACTTTCTTGGGATTGACCATGGGGGATTTGGATATTCCCCAAATCGCTGTCTACAATGTTTGTGAACATGACACTGCAAGTGCAGTCGTGAGTGTCCCTAGTAGTCAAGAATTTTTGTTTGTTTCTTGTGGAACTTGGTCGCTGGTAGGTACTGAATTGACTGAACCGGTAATCAATGAAAAAGCGTATAAATATAATTTAACAAATGAAAGCGGAATCAATGGAACTACCCGTTTTTTGAAAAATTGTACCGGGTTGTGGATTATCCAGGAAGTAAAAAGAAACTTAGAACAGATTGGCCGGAACTATAGCTACGACGAGATTACATCTTTGGCCTATCAAGCATCACCATTTAAAACGTTTATTGATACGGATTATCCAGATTTTATTTCACCTGGGAACATGATTCAACGAATCCAAGAGTATGCAAGAAAGACGCAGCAAGCGATTCCTGATTCTGATGGAGAAATCTTCCGGTGTATCTATGAAAGTTTAGCGATGAAATATAAATATACTTTTTTAGAAATTAGTGATGCGGTAGGAAAGGATTTTCGCACAGTTAACATTGTCGGTGGCGGCTCTCAAGCACAAATTCTTTGTCAAATGGTAGCAGATGCCTCAAATCTTTTAGTTAGTGCTGGTCCAGTTGAAGCTACCGCAATAGGAAACATTTCGGTTCAACTTTTGGCACAAGATGTCTTCAAAAATCTACAAGAAGTTCGAGAATGGGTCAAAGATCGTTTCAAAGTGAAACAATATAGTCCAAGCATATCTAGACTAGACTGGGATCGACAATTTAAAAGGTATCAAAAATTATTAAATTGGGAGGAAATTAGCAATGTTAAAGAAAATTCCTAAAAATATTTCTCCGCAACTTTTAAAAGTGTTGATGGAGATGGGACATGGAGATGAGATCGTTATTGCCGATGGAAACTATCCTGCAGCATCCAACGCACGCAATTTAGTCCAGTGTGATGGCTTGAATGTACCAGAGCTACTAAAGAGTATTTTGGAATTAATGCCACTGGATCAATACGTAGAAAGTTCGGTTGCGTTGATGGAAGTTGTCAAGGGCGATAACACGGTTCCTGTTATTTGGGAAGAATATCGAGGAATTTTAGACAAAACTAAGCAGAAATACACAATTGAAATGATGGAAAGAGCTTCTTTTTACGAACGTGGGAAAAAAGCTTACGCAATTGTTGCAACAGGTGAAGAAGCAATTTATGCGAATATTTTGCTTAAAAAAGGTGTTGTGTAGGAAATGAAAAAGATGCGAGAAAGTAAATAAAACAATAGAGAATCGCATAAAAAATTTTTAAGGAGAAAAGATATCATGAAAAATTATCCAAAAATTGGCATTCGCCCAACAATTGATGGTCGTCAAGGCGGTGTTCGCGAATCATTAGAAGAAAAAACGATGGCTATGGCAAACGCTGCGAAGGAATTGATTGAAACGACCCTACGCTATGCTGATGGAACAGCTGTACAATGTATTGTCGCCGAACGAACCATTGGGGGTCGAGGAGATGCGGGGATTGTCGCAGATCAATTCTCCAGAGAAAATATTATCGCAACCTTGTCTGTGACTCCAAGTTGGTGTTATGGAACCGAAACGATGGACTTACAAAATGATACGATTAAAGCTGTCTGGGGCTTTAACGGAACAGAACGTCCAGGGGCCGTTTATCTTGCTGCAGCCATGGCTGGCTATGCCCAAAAGGGGTATCCTGCCTTTAAGATTTATGGACACGATGTGCAAGACCTTGATGACAATTCAATTCCCTTGGATGTACAGACGAAAATTTTGACTTTTGCTCGCGGGGCAATTGCTGTAGGACAAATGAAAGGGAAATCCTATGTTAATATTGGATCTTCTTGCATGGGAATTGCAGGATCACAAGTCAATAGCAAATTCTTTACAGAATATCTAGGAATGCCAGTTGAATTTGTCGATATGACAGAAATTCTACGTCGCATTACCTTAAATATCTACGATCCTGAAGAATACCTAAAAGCATTAGGTTGGATCAAGAAAAATTGTAAAGAAGGCATTGACATCAATGAAGGGAAAGATTTCCCAGAAATCATTACAAAATCAAAAGTTGTTCCGGCAGACCAAGACTGGGAATTCATTGCGAAACAAGCAATTATCATTCGGGATATTTTATTTGGAAACGAACGATTAAAGGAACTTGGTTGGAAAGAAGAGGCACGAGGAAGAAATGCCATTGCCGGTGGTTTTCAAGGACAGCGCCAATGGACAGACTGGTTGCCAAATGGTGATTTCACGGAAGCAATTATGGCATCAACCTTTGACTGGAACGGCGCTCGACCAGTAACTGCCTTTGCAACTGAAAATGATACCCTGAATGCCGCTTCCATGTTGTTTGGCACACTATTGACAAATAAAGCCCCTATTTTTTCTGATGTACGAACTTTTTGGAGTTCAGAATCTGTGGAGCGGGTCACAGGGAAGAAATTAACTGGGAAAGCAGCTAACGGGATTTTGCATTTGATTAATTCTGGAGCATCTGCTTTGGATGGAACGGCTGCAGCAAAGGATGAATCCGGTAAAGGTGTCATGAAAGAATTTTGGAATATGACAGAAGAAGATATTAAGAGTTGTTTAGAAGCAACCGATTGGTGTCGAGCAAATTATGAGTACTTCCGAGGTGGTGGATTTTCTTCTCATTTCCGAACCAACGCAGAAATGCCGGTTACGATGATTCGATTAAATATAGTAGATGGCGTAGGCCCAACTTTGCAGATTGCAGAAGGATATACCTGTGTACTTGAAGAAGAAGTTCATCAAATTCTTGATGAACGGACGGATAAAACATGGCCAACAACATGGTTTGCACCAAATCTAGGAATGTCTGGGTTTGAATCGGTCTATGAAGTAATGAACCATTGGGGGGCAAATCATGGAGCTACTGTTTATGGTCACGTAGGAGATGATTTGATCACGCTGGCAAGTATGTTGCGCATTCCCGTAGCGTTGCATAATGTACCAAAGGAGCGCATCTTCCGTCCCCATGCATTCAGCGGATTTGGCACGAAGGATATAGAGAGTGCAGATTATGAAGCTTGTCGATATTTTGGACCACTGTTTAAATAACATTCAAAGAATAATGAAAAATGTACAAAATCTTTAATATTCAATATAAGGAGCATAAGAAAAATGACAAACCGAATGATTTTGAATGAAACCTCATACCATGGGAAAGGAGCAATCGCTGAGATTCCGAATGAGATCCAGACTCGTGGCTTCAAAAAAGTAGTCGTGATTACCGATAAAGATTTGATAAAATTTGAGGTTGCCACTAAAGTAACGGATTTATTGGATCAAGCAGAAATCTCCTACACTGTTTATGACGGAATTGTACCTAACCCAACTATTGATAATGTAAAGGAAGGTGTGGCCTTCGTTAAAGAAGCAGACGCAGATTGTCTCGTAGCGATCGGTGGCGGCTCTCCTATTGATACGGCCAAAGCAATCGGAATCATTGCAACGAATCCGGAATATTCTGACGTCATCAGTCTGGAAGGAGTAGCGAAAACCAAAAATCCTTGTTTAC
>NZ_MAEK01000008.1:0-69773 GCF_009933265.1 Enterococcus sp. JM9B
TCGAGTCCTACTGCCGGAGTTCTCAATTTTTTTAAAATTGTAGAGTAATGAGCTTCTTTCACTCGGGAGAGTTGTCCGAGAGGCCGAAGGAGCATGATTGGAAATCATGTAGATGGTAAACACTGTCTCAAGGGTTCGAATCCCTTACTCTCCGTTTTGTTGGTCCGTTGGTCAAGTGGTTAAGACACCGCCCTTTCACGGCGGTAACACGGGTTCGAGTCCCGTACGGATCATTAATTAAAATATGGAGGTTTAGCTCAGCTGGGAGAGCATCTGCCTTACAAGCAGAGGGTCAGCGGTTCGATCCCGTTAACCTCCATAATATGAGTGGTTCCGTGGTGTAGGGGTTAACATGCCTGCCTGTCACGCAGGAGATCGCGGGTTCGATTCCCGTCGGAACCGCCATTTATAAATTTAATTATCTTCATTTTTTGTGGCTCGGTAGCTCAGTTGGTAGAGCAATGGATTGAAGCTCCATGTGTCGGCAGTTCGATTCTGTCCCGCGCCACCATGGAGGAGTAGCGAAGTGGCTAAACGCGACGGACTGTAAATCCGTTCCTTCGGGTTCAGTGGTTCGAATCCACTCTCCTCCATTAGGGGCATAGTTTAAAGGTAGAACAGCGGTCTCCAAAACCGTTAGTGTGGGTTCAATTCCTGCTGCCCCTGCCATTATTTTTTGTTACTGTTAGTTAGTGTCATGGCGATTGTGGCGAAGTGGTTAACGCACCGGATTGTGGCTCCGGCATTCGTGGGTTCGATTCCCATCATTCGCCCTTTATTGGGGTATAGCCAAGCGGTAAGGCAAGGGACTTTGACTCCCTCATGCGTTGGTTCGAATCCAGCTACCCCAGTTCTACATTTACAGATGTAGAAAAAAATAGTATAATGGCGGTATAGCCAAGTGGTAAGGCAGAGGTCTGCAAAACCTTCATCACCGGTTCAAATCCGGTTACCGCCTTAGTACTAATTATTACTATTATATTGTTATGCCGGCGTGGCGGAATTGGCAGACGCGCTGGACTCAAAATCCAGTGCCCTCACGGGCGTGCCGGTTCGACCCCGGCCGCCGGTATAAAGAGCTAAGATGTTATTTCATCTTAGTTTTTTATTTGAAATTGAATAGTACGATGGCGATCGTGGCGAAGTGGTTAACGCACCGGATTGTGGCTCCGGCATGCGTGGGTTCGAATCCCACCGTTCGCCCTAATGAAGACTCAGCAGAATTTTTTGGGTCTTTTTTTGTTATTGAAAGAAAGAAATCAAGAGAATGAATCAGAGGTATTTTGGTTGAAAAACACCTCTGATGGACCAATCATGGACCAGCTCGTTACTTCTTAAATCAAATCATTCAAGCGATCCGCCATTTCTTGTTGTCTATTAGGAAATAAATGCCCATAAACATCAATGGTCGTTGTAATACTTGAATGTCCCATTCGTTCTTTGATTGTCACTAATTCTTCTCTATTATCGATCAGCAAAGCCACGTGTGAGTGGCGGAAATCGTGGATTCTAATCTTTTTCAAATCTGGATGATGGCGATAAATCACATCCATTTTCTTGCGAACGTGAAATCTTGTAGTCTCCATCAATTTAAATTGAAAGACTTGTGTCGTGTTTCCGTGTGGAAGATCGAACTTGTTGATGAATAATTCCTTTTGTTCTTTTTTCCAGATTTTCAGCATATTTGCGAGTTTTGAATGGATACTGATTCTGCGGATCGAGCTTTTAGTTTTCGGTGAGGATACAACCGTCTGTCCTTTGATTTGTGAGACATTTTTATTGATGATGATCTCACGCCGATTAAAATCAATATCATTCCAAGTTAGAGCAAGCAGTTCACCAATTCGCATTCCTGTAAAGAAGAGAGTATAGAAAATTAATTCAAAACAGTTTTCTTTTGAATTTTCTTCTTTCAGATAATCTAAGAACTGTGAAAATTCATCGGGTGTCCAGAACTCCATCTCTTTCTTTTCAATTCGAAGATTTTTGATTTTAAAACAAGGATTTGTATCAATAATTTCTTCATCAACAGCTACATCAAATATTTTCTTTAAGAGCAAAATAATTTTGTTGATCGTGTTGTAACTTAGATTGCTGTTGTCAATGAGCACTTCTCGAAATTCTCGAATGTGTGATCTGGAAATATTTCTGACATCCGCATTTTTGAAATAGGGGAGAAGATGGCTTTTGAAATTTGCTTGCTTTGAATAATTGTAAGAAGGTTTATGCTCATGTTTAGTTTGTTCAGAGAACAATTCGGCGAGTTGTTCGAAAGTGATAGTAGTACGATCTTTCATTAATTTTGTTGTATCAGTTTGTCTAAGCTCACTCTCAATCATTTTCGCCTTCGCTAATGTGTCGATTCCATAGAATTTTTTTCGAATTCGTTTGCCTGTAATTGGATCGACTCCAAAAGACACATCAACCTTGTATTTTCCTTTTACCTTGCTTATCGTCATTGTTGAAAACCTCCTAAGTTCTTTAGAAGCTTTTCAGAATGTGATATACTCAACTTGTATAGGGCGGAGTATGCATCGGAGGAATAATTTTCTTCTGTTATGTGTACTTTGCTTTTTTCTTTTTGTTCCTTTCTAAAAAAGAAGGATCGTTCAAATATACGAATCTGATCCTTATAAGGTTCTGGATCGTCCTTGATGATTTCAATCAATGTTTTTTGTCTTTTATTTAATTCCGCGTTTTCAATGATTTGTTCTAGTAGTCTAGCATTCAATTGAGTGTCAACGATTGAAAGAAATTTGAGTGTGGGAGCAACATTATTGATTATCCATGAGGCACTTCTTGCATACGATACCGCTTTGACATCCAAAGGTAAAGATATTTTTCTAGCCGATCCTATCAGACGTTTCCAGTTGCGATCCATTTCAACATCTTTTTCTGTTTTAGGCCGATCGTAAAAGCACAGGTGAGTATTCAATAGCCCATATATGACATTCTCTACATCTTGGTGTTTCAATAACTCTTTCGCTAATTTGTCAGCTTTTTCATGTCGGAATCGTAGTTCATAGCGATTGACGATTCCTGCTTCATCCAATTCAATTCCTTTCTTGCGTTTTTGTTCATAA
Organism: Enterococcus sp. JM9B; assembly: GCF_009933265.1. Taxonomy (NCBI): domain Bacteria; kingdom Bacillati; phylum Bacillota; class Bacilli; order Lactobacillales; family Enterococcaceae; genus Enterococcus; species Enterococcus sp. JM9B. The sequence continues at coordinate 3,084 of NZ_MAEK01000008.1, forward strand.
TTTTTTTGATAAAAGCAGAAGTGGACTAAACTTTTCTTGGAACCGAAATAGATTGTCGTTCCGTTTGACTCATTATTAGAAATATCTTTTGAGGAGATCACTTCAGCGACTTTGAATTTTGACCAGAATTCCTCTCGTTCGATCTTTTCCTTGATCTCATCTAAATCAATTACGCCTACCGAATCATCCAAAGCCAAATCAATTCGAGTGAAATTCCCCTGATACTTGAATACTTTTTCAAAAAAGTCAAACCAGGTTTCTTTTCTTGATTTGAGCCATCCACCTAACATTGTACAGCCTTGCCCAGATAGCTCTAAAAGTACGCCCTTTTCTCGATTCGAATGAGACCTTAAGAGATTGATGATATTTAAGAGGGAGAGTCGATCGTCGTAACCCAGAGGTGCACTATCGTGAAATTCAAAATGTTTATTTGCAATTCCTAATATTTCCGTAATAACCCACTCGGATTCTAAAGTAGAGAAGTGGATGGAAAGGTAATCTATTTTTCCTTTGAGAGGTTCGTCACCTTCAAGGTCGTGAAAGAAGTCAAATAGTGTTTCTAAATTGCTTTGAGATAGTTTACGTGTGCCTGCTTCTGCTTTAGAGAGCATAGAACGTGAAATGCCAATTTCTTTGGCTAATTCTTTTTGTGATAATCGGTGAAGCAGTCGGGATTCTTTGATGGATTCTCCAACTTCTAGTGAATCTAATTTTTCCATTTAATACCTCCGTAATATGAGTGTGACTGAACAGTTGAAAAAAGTGACAGACAAATTGTTGATGTAACAGTGTTGAGGGGAGTGGTAAGACATAATTATTTAGTGTTAGCCCCCTGTTAGAATATGGGGCTTGAAGCAGCAAAGCTGCTAGGGTATCGAAATCGCTGTAACAAAGCTTGCGGTTGCTGGCGCAACCGCGCTTTGCCACAGCGTTTCGACACCTATATTAGTCTGATTCCAGTGGATCGATACCAATCAGCTCTTCAATCGCATGATTCGGTACAACTCCAAGTCTGCGATTTTTATAATAAGAGAAGCCTTTGCTGACTAACAACTGTTTCGAATCGTGGATGATCTTTGCTGCATGATAGTTTGAATAACCTGCTCGAATGAGATCTTTTTTTGAGACGAGTTTTGCCATAGATTCACCACCTTTTTAGTGTTATAAACTAACACTATTAATGTTTGCCTTTAGTATATCAGGCATAATTCATTTTGTAAACACTAATAATGTTAGTGTTGTTTACAACCAACATATTAAATGTTACCATTATGTAGTAGAAACGATATGTAACTCTTTCAAACAAACTTAAAGGGGTTAAAACGATGTTTAATGAAGAGAAAAATTTAGATAAAAAAATTGGAAAAAATATTAAACGGATTCGAAATGATCGAAAAATCACTCAAAAGGAACTTGCCGAATCTTTAGGGATCATCGAACAAACAGTTTCTAAAATCGAGCGTGGTGTTTTTTCGCCGTCATTTGCTACATTACTTAAAATCTGTGAGACTTTAGATACGACGCCTAATGAATTGCTACTGGAAGATAGCGACTGGAAGGACTGGAAGACAGAGCAACTTGAGCAGTTAGATTACTCTGTTACAGGTTTATCTGACAAAATTAGTATCGTTGAAGATCAGTGGGCAAGGGCAGATATGGAAAAGGAAAAAGGGAATATAAAAGGTGAGAGATTCCATATCGATACGATAATCGGTATGTACGCGTGGACGAATGAACATTACCGTGGTATTGCTGATTTTTTATATCAAAAAGATTTAAAGATTTATCTTGATAAGATGACTGATGAAGTTAGAAAAAATAAGATTAGCAACTTGAATCTTTTGGATTAAAGGAAATAATTGATAGTAGATTATATATATCAAAATAACAGATTCATAAAGAAATGAGTTAGATTACTCATTTGGATCATAATTAGAAAGGACGTCAGATTTGGCTAAGCGGAGAAGAAAACATCAATGCGTTTTGTGCAAGGAATTTTATAAGAACTATAAAATGAGTGAAGAACATTACCCGGCCCGAAGCGTAGGAAATGAAGACATAGTAGCTATGGATTTTTCAAAATCTTTAAATTTACTCATGAATGACTCATTTCGAGATATGATTGATCAAGGTATTCGTAATGGGAAAGAAATGCAGCAAATTAGTGATGAGTTATTTGATAACGAACTTTCTACGTCACTTTATCCGAAAGGAAGAACAGCAAGAACTTTATGTAGGAATTGTAATACATTCTTAGGAGTATACGATGAAGCGTATAAAAAATTCTTTGATGTTGACGGTGATCCCAAAATTGTTAAGGGCTATCACCCTACTACCAAGAATAGAATAATTAAGTCCATTTACGCTAAATTTCTCTCCGTTCCGGAATGTAAACATGAAGATTTTGATTTCATTAATTTTATTAAGTCCGATTCAATTGAATATGACGGTGAGTGGAAAATATTTTGCACTAAACGGGATAACTCAACTGATTTATTTGGGTTACCTCACATTGGAACTGGTAAGATGACCTATCCTGAGGGGGACATTTATGAATTATCAGATGTAAAGTTTATTTACCATTTAATGAAGTTTGAACCGCATGAAGGATATAGAGCGTTAAATATTTTTGATATTACCAAAAAGAAGTTCAAGATTATTGAAGGACATGAACTTATAGACGGTGGGTATCATTCTGGTCTAATGATTCAACAAATGCTTCCTGATCTTTTTATAGACTAAAAAAAAGTTATATTGGGATAAAAGTGAGTTTATCATACATTTCTTATTTTTTTGGGAGGAGTTAAAAAGGGTGTATATATCAGAAATAGAAATTTTTAATTTTAGATGCTTCAAAGAAAGTACGAAAATATTACTGAATAATGGCGTTAATGTTTTTATTGGAGCTAATAACTCAGGTAAAACAACGATAATAAAAGCTATGCAGCTCTTATTTAGCGAAGACGCAAAAAGGAAATTATCAGTGGGTGATTTCCACAAAGAAATTTCAATCGAAGAGCTAAAGAAAAGGCCACCGAAAATTGTAATTACTGCTAAGATTATTGAATCTGCTGAGGACGAAGATTATTCCAATGATTTGATCACTGTTTCAACATGGTTAACTAGAATAGAAAAACCATATGAAGCAAGACTAACGTATGAGTATTATTTGCCAGAAAAATATATTGATTCATATTTCGAAATAATGGGCAATATAAGTAGTCAAGATATTGAGGATTATTGGAATGAAGTAGAAAATAGTTTTATACCCAAATATAAATATCATTTGCTAATCGGTGATCCTACTTATAAAACATTGATTGACTATGATTCATTAAAGAAATTTGATTTTCAATTTTTGAAAGCGGTTAGAGATGTTGAAAGAGATATGTTTGTCGGTAGTAACTCACTACTTAAGGAAGTAATAGATTTCTTTATTGACTATGATATAAAAAATGATACTAAGATGACCTCGGAGCAAAAAAAACTCGAAATTCTAGAGAAAAAGAAAGATTTCTCAGCAAAAGCTTCAAGTCTAATTAATGATCTCCAAGTAAGAATGAAGTCTGGAAAAGATGAAATGTTGAAGTACGCCACAAATACAGGAGCCTCATTTGAAAAGCTACAACCTGCTTTTGAAGGAAAAATATATGATACTGAATTATATTCTGCTTTGAAACTAATTGTAGAAAATGAAACAGGAATTAAAATACCCGCTGCTCAAAATGGATTGGGATATAATAACCTTATTACATTTCACTGTTGTTAGCAAAAATGCAAAAAAATTCTTCGGGTACTTATCTTGGAACCAATGCAAAAAATTATTCTATTTTAGCAATTGAAGAGCCGGAAGCGCACTTGCATCCTAGTATGCAATATAAATTATTGAGCTTTTTGACTTCAAATAGTAAGAATGAAGTTCGCCAAGTATTTATAACATCGCATTCCCCAAATATTACGGCGGCTGTTAAACTTGATAATTTGATAGTGCTTGAGCATAACGGTAATAATTTAAAGGTATCATATCCGAGCAAAGTCTTTAGTTGCTCTATGGAAGATCAAGAATCAAAGTTGTTTGTTGAGAGGTTCTTGGATGTAACCAGATCAGATATGTTTTTTGCTAAGAAAATAATTTTTGTGGAAGGATTAGCAGAGCAATTATTAGTTCCTGAATTTGGTAGAATGATTGACAAGGATTTAATTGATCAACATATTACTGTAATCAATATGAATGGAAGATATTTTGATCATTTCCTTAAATTGTTCAATCTAAATAATTCAAGTTTTGCTATGAGTAAAAAAGTTGTTTGCATTACTGACAGAGACCCTGTCAGAAAAGAAAAAAAAATAAAGAGCGATGATGAGTCATATTGGAAAAAATGTCATCCTATTTTCCTAAATTTTGACTCTGAGAAATATGAGTATAACCCTTGTTCAAATTCCGTGTTAAATAAGGATATCAAATTTTGGAGTAAAAACATTGGTTTTTACTCTCAACCTATGTCTTTAGGTTCTACATTAGAATATCAAATGATGCTAGAAAATATTGAATGTGAAGACCTAATAACTCATAGTGTAAAAAATAAGCCTGAGTTGAAAAGCTTGATTGATTACTATAAAAAGTCAATTGATAACTATAAAAAATCACAAGAAGTAGATTTAAAGACTTTTGTTGACATTTTAAGGTCAAATACTACCAATAACGAACTAAAAGAAATTTATGAAAACCATCATTTTGAAAAAAAAGAATTTATGAAACACGTGATTGCAACTAGATACCTAGAATCTATAAAAAAAGGAGAAGCAGCCCAAGAATTATCAACAAAAGTAATGCTGATAAATTTGAATAATAATAGTGATAAAACAGAAAAGTTGGATAAAATAGAGTTGAACGTACCAAATTACATTTCGGAGGCGCTCAAATGGATATTCAAATAGAAGAGATAACTAGTAATACGTTTCTCCCAATAGACAAACATTTGAAAATAAGTGCTGGCCCAGGAGCTGGGAAAACCACTCTACTGGCTAACCATATTCAAAATATCATAAGAAATTCAAGTAAGATCTCAGAACTTAGAAAGGTCGGATGTATTACTTATACCAATATTGCTGTTGAAACTCTAAAAAAGAGACTCGGAATAGCAACAGATTATGCTGAAATTGGTACAATTCACAACTTTTTTTTTAAGCATATTGTAAAACCATATCTATGGATTCTTTCTGATGAATACGTTTTTGATTTTGAAAGAATTTCAGGTCATGATGATATAGTCCCAACTTATTCAGTTGTTCAAGAATGGATTACTTCAACTAAATCTGGGTATTTGACTAACGCTAGTTCTTTAAGTGAGATTTCCGGTAGACTCCAAAAAATACTTTGGAAGTTAGATGATAAGGGTGTTCCTTATCTCGGTTTTCCCAATTTATGGCAAGGAAAAATTGGGAAATATTTTATCAAAAAAGAATCATTATTTGAATATAAAAAAATTTGTTGGGCTAAAGGATTGATTCACCATGATGATGTTATGTTCTTTAGTTTAAAAATAATTGAAAAAAACAAAAGGATCGTTGATATTATTAGAGCAAAATTTCCATATATTATGATTGATGAGTTTCAAGATACAAGTTTAATACAGAGCAAAATAATAAAAAAGATTGCAGAAAGAGAAACAATCGTAGGTGTTATTGGCGATGAGTGTCAATCAATTTATAAATTTGCTGGAGCAGAAGTGGACGAATTTATTGACTTCAATTTGAAGGGAGCAAAACATTTTAAGATTAGAGGAAATAATAGAAGTACAACAGAGATAATAAATGTACTTAACCATATTAGTAGGGATGCAAAATTGAATCAGTTTTCTCCAAAAAAAATCAGAGGAGATAAGCCGTCTCTTATTGTAGGAAGTATGCAAAGTGCATTTCAACATGCGAAATCTATCGCAGGTGAAGATCCATTACTAACACTAGCCTATAGAAAAGATGATCCTAGTAAATTAAAACATGGAGTAGATAATTTAAACAATGAAGATTTGAAACTAAGTTTATTATTTGACGATGGAGATAGAGGAAGAAAAATATATTTCGTGATTCAAAGTGTAGAATATGCAAAGGATGGTAGAATTCAAGATGCAATGAAGTCAATGTCAAAAGCATATCGTAAAGATAAAAAATTTGAGGATTGTGATTCCTTAAAAAATCTTCAAAGTTTATTGAGCAGTTATCCAAATTATGAAAATTTATCTATAACAGATTTTTACAATACTTACATTTTCGGAAAATTTTATACAAAACAGAAAATAAGTAGAGGAAAAATGAGAGATTTTTATTCCGAGATCGTTTATAAAGATATTGCTAGTATTGTAGATTTGGATGATACAGGTAGCTTGTTTAGAACCATTCACAAGTCGAAGGGTGACGAGGAAGAGAGTGTTTTATTAATTATCGAAAATAGTGATAATTTCAATGAGGATAAAGATTTAAAATTTATATTGTCTCCCTCGATTAAGGAGAATGAAGATCATAGAGTCTATTTCGTAGCTCTTAGTAGAGCCAAAAAGAAGCTTTTTATTAATATACCAAGCCTATCGGAGCAATCCAAACAAAGGATTGATAGCATGAATCTTTTTAAGATTGTATACTTGTAGTAATCAGGAAAAACTTTTTGATATATAAATTTTAGAGTATACCATATTCTGTTGCTTCTTTAATTGACCATTTTTGGACCAAATCATTAAAATTCTAGCGTTTTCATTCAAGTTTAAACATTTAAAAACATTGATTTAATAGGATTTCAACTCCAAATATACTGATCTAGCCCAACTCAAAATCCAGTGCCCGTTGAGGGCGTGCCGGTTCGACCCCGGCCGCCGGTATCATTGATGTATCAGTCTTCTTAGAAGATTGATACATCTTTTTTTTGACAAAAAGAGCTTTTTCGGCTCTTCGTCAAATCGGACTGATGGTGTCACCTATGAACTAGGTTTTTCAACGAAAAAAAGGACAATCAATGTCCTTTTTAGTCGAGATATGTTCGAATGTTGTCTTTAATTCTCACGATACTATATGGGGTTGGGTCATTATAATCAGAGAGAGTATCTAAGTTGATTTTCTCTGAAAAAAGTATTTCATATTCCTTGATTGATAATTGTTTACGGTTATTTAGTAGTTGCTGATGTTTTTTTGTTAATAAAGGTTTTTTGAAGTTTGCTGCTAATTCTCCTGTGAAAAACTCGGCAACGGCTCCAGAACCATAGCTGAATAGACCAATTTGATCGCCAGACTGCAAAGCGGAACTATTTTCTAGCAGAGAAATCAATCCTAGATACAAAGATCCAGTATAGAGGTTGCCGATTCGTCGGCTATATTGAATGCTTTCCTCGTAGCGAGACAATAGGCGGGCTTGTTCTTCTTCTTTGAGATCAGTAATTTGTGCTAATAGAGCTTTTTTTCCCATCTTTGTATAAGGAATATGGAAGGTTAGTGCTGCATAATCGGTAAAATCAAGATTAGTTCGTTTCTTATGTTCTTGCCAAACAGTTCCAAAGGCATTGATATAAGTTTCGTTTGATAAAGGACCGTCAACGATTGGGTATTCATAACCGGTTGGCCGCCAAAAGTCATAGATATCTTGAGTTAAACTTACGCTGTCATCTTTAAGGATTAAAATATTCGGGTCGCTGGTCACTAACATTGCGACTGCTCCGGCTCCTTGAGTGGGTTCCCCCCCAGAGGCCAATCCGTACTTGGCGATATCAGCTGCCACAACCAGAACTTTTTTATCTGGATGCAACAGAACGTGGTTTTTTGCCAGTTGTAGCCCAGCTGTTGCACCATAACAAGCTTCTTTAATCTCAAAGGAGCGGGCAAAGGGTTGAATGCCCATTAGACGGTGTAAAACCACCGCTGATGCTTTTGATTCGTCAATGCTTGATTCTGTTCCGACAACAACCATGTCGATGTCTTGCTTGTCTTCTTCCGTCAGAATTGCTGCTGCAGCATTGGCAGCAAAGGTAACGATATCTTGGCTGATTGGATTGATTGCCATTTGATCTTGACCAATCCCAATATGAAATTTGTTTGGGTCGACGTTTCGGGCGTTAGCAAGATCTGTCATATCTATATAATAAGGTGGAACAAAGAAACTAATTTTATCAATACCTACTGTCATACTCAGACTCCTTCAACTCATTTTTCAGTCTGATATAAAGGTATCATAATTCTTTGATTTTGGGGATAAAAAAAGCGAGAATTTAAAGTTTGTTAAAATTTCTAGTTTTAGCTTAGGTGAGAAGGAAAATGTTATTTGTTTTTTTCCTGTTTAATGATATATTGCAATTTGGAGGTGTCACTTTTGAAAGAAGTTGTCATTATTGATGCGTTACGCACACCAATTGGAAAATACAAAGGTGCATTAAGTGAAGTCAGTGCAGTTGAACTTGGCACGCAGGTTACCAAAGCACTGCTTAAAAGAAATAATAAAATAAAATCTGCGATTCAGCAGGTAATTTTCGGCAATGTCATTCAAGCTGGAAATGGTCAAAATCCCGCGCGACAGATTGCGGTAAATAGTGGCATTTCAGTTGAAGTTCCGGCTTCAACGATTAATGAGGTTTGTGGTTCTGGAATGAAGGCAGTTATCTTGGCACGACAGTTGATTCAACTGGGCGAAGCGGAGATCGTTTTGGCTGGTGGGACTGAGAGCATGTCTCAAGCACCTAAACTACTGCCTTATCAAACAGATGGAACGTATGGGGAAGCAATCTCAAGCATGTTGCAGGATGGGCTGATTGATTCTTTCAGTGGGAATCATATGGGAATCACAGCGGAAAATGTTGCGGAAAACTATCAGGTTTCCAGAGAGACTCAGGATCTTTTTGCCTATCATTCTCAGATGAAAGCTGCGGCGGCGAAAAAAACCGGACGATTCACAAAAGAAATCGTGCCCCTGACAGTGGGAACTGGAATTGTCAATGAAGATGAAGGAATTCGCCCTTCAACCACCGTTGAGAAATTAGCCGAGTTACGCACGGTTTTCAAAGAAAACGGCACAGTGACAGCAGGAAATGCTTCCACACTAAATGATGGGGCATCGGCACTTTTATTGGCATCAAAAAGCTATGCGGATGCTAACGATCTCCCTTATTTGGCAGTTATCAAAGACGCAGTAGAAGTGGGGATTGATCCGTCAATCATGGGAATTTCTCCCATCAAAGCTATTAATAAGCTTTTGGAAAGAAATCAGTTATCCATCAGTGACATCGATTTGTTTGAAATCAATGAAGCTTTTGCTTCCTCTTCTAGTGTGGTGGAACAACAATTAGGCTTGGATCCGGCAAAAGTTAATATCTATGGTGGCGGTATCTCATTAGGACATGCAATCGGTGCAACCGGTGCACGTATTTTAACTACCTTAAGCTATCAGCTGATTGATCATCAGAAACAGTATGGTGTAGCTTCCTTGTGTATTGGTGGAGGATTGGGGTTAGCAGTTCTTTTGGAGCGGTCGAACGAAAGCAAAGGAAAATTTTACGAGCTTTCACCGGAAGAGCGATTGGCAAAATTAGTCCGAGAAAAGAAGGTCTCGCCGGAAACTAAGCTAGAATTTGAAAAAGCGGGCTTGGATACTGCAATTGCAAATCATCTGATTGAAAATCAAATCGGTGACTTTTCAATCCCATTAGGAGTAGCCTTGAATCTATCCGTCAATGAAAAAAAATATGTTGTACCAATGGCGACAGAAGAGCCATCGGTCATTGCGGCTTGTAGTAATGGCGGAAAGCTGTGCGGTGATTTTCAAGGAGAAATCCAGCAGCGACTGATGCGGGGACAGATTGTTTTTCAAGAGGTTGAAAATCCCGAAGAAGTGAGAACAGAAATTGAAGCACGCCAAGCAGAAATCAAGGAAAAAGCGGCAGCAAGTTATCCTTCAATCATCAAAAGAGGCGGAGGATTACATTCGTTGACTACGCGACAAGTAGGAACCTTTGTTTCCGTTGATCTTTTGATTGATGTGAAGGATGCTATGGGGGCCAATATTGTAAATACGATTCTTGAAGGAGTAGCGACAACTTTTCGCGACTGGTTTCCAGAAGAAGATATTTTGTTTAGTATTTTAAGTAATTATGCAACAGAATCTTTAGTCAATGTCTCTTGTCGGATACCTGTGGATCGGTTAGCCAAAAAAAATGGTAAGGCTGTTGCTGAAAAGATTGCAGCAGCAAGTCAGTATGCTGCCCTTGATCCTTATCGGGCGGTGACTCATAACAAGGGAATCATGAATGGAATCAATGGGGTGGTCTTAGCTACTGGAAATGACACGCGCGCTGTTGCTGCCGGTTGTCATGCATATGCTGCTCGGAATGGTTCTTATCAAGGATTGAGTCATTGGCAGGTAGAAGGAGATTTTTTGCTGGGAACAATCGAACTGCCATTAGCTATTGCGACGGTAGGAGGAGCAACGAGGGTTTTACCAAAAGCACAGGCAGCTTTAGCCCTTTTAGATGTCCAAAGTGCCGAGGAACTTGCACAGGTGATTGCTGCTGTTGGCTTGGCGCAGAATCTTGCCGCGTTACGAGCTCTCGTAACGGAAGGTATCCAACAAGGACATATGTCGTTGCAGGCACGTTCCTTAGCGTTATCCGTTGGCGCAATTGGAAATGAAATTGTACGTTTATCGGATCAGCTACAGCAGGAACCAATCATGAATCAGGAAACTGCTGTTAAATTACTGACCCAGTTACGAAAATAAGGGTAAAATTATCTCAGAGGAATAAATAAAAAAACGAAGGCTAAACTCCATTGGGCCGCTTGGTCCTGTCGTAATTACGACTTTTTTGGAGATAGCCTTCGTTTTTTTGATTGTTAATTATCGTTGATTGAGGGGAGTTTTGGCAAATTCTTCGATAACTGGAATGACCTCTGTTTTTAGCTTATATTTTCGTTCTAGCGCTTTTTCAATTGTAAAGTCATTTTCTTCGGTGGTAGAAATCGTAGCAAGTAAACGGTCTTCTTTCCCCTTTTCTTTGATTAAAAGCTGAGAGGCTTCAGTTTCTACAAAGAATTTAGGGAAAGCTTCGATTTGTTCACGAAATGCTTGAAAATCCAATCCATTTTTGGCTTCTTCAGGGGCTTGTTCCTTGGGTTCAGCTACTTGTACAGCTTTTTCTGCCACTGGTTGGGTTTGACGAGCAGGTGCCCAATAGCCGGCAATCTCATTAGCCAAATTCAAAGAAAAACGTTCCATTAGACCTGCTTCTTGTTTTTGAATCCGTTTCAGGACGGTAACGAAATTTTCATCCATAGGTACAGATAAAATTTGTTCCTTATGGGTTTCTCCCAGTAATTCGATCGTCATCTCTTGCAATTTCTTAGGATCGATATACACACGGATCGCTAGCTGATGATTTTGCAGGGCAAGTTTTTCTAAATTTTCAAAAAGCTGCAGACGCACTTGCTCAAACGAAGGGCGGAATTGTTTTAATAATTTTTGTTTTTGTTTTTTCTTCATCGTCTTCTCCTTTAGTCTAGTACCTTTTGTATTATAAGAAAAAAGTTGAAAAATGAAAAGGAAAAATTGAAAAAAAGCTGAAATCGGCCTCTCTTTCCCAGATATTTCAATTAAATGGCAGATTTGGTTAAAATTTTTACTTGTTTCTTGGTACATTTTCTACTACCCTTAGAAAGAAGGAGAAGTGAACATGGACATTTATTTAAAAAAAGCGATTTTACATGTCGTGGATCGTGAAGCTGGAACGCCGGTCCTTTCCCAAGTTGAGCTTGATCTAACGACAGAATATATTAGGGAATATTTAACAAAAAAAATTCAAAAATTATCAACAGCCCAGACAAAAACCGGTCAGTTGGTGGCTGCGTCTAGCTTTGCCCAACTAGCGATGGAAACGAAAGAACAGTTTGTTACCGGCAGCGAAAAACTGCTTCAGCGTTGGTTTGAAAAATACCATGAAAGCGAAGATGCGCCAAGTGCTGATGTTTTTATTGTTTTATATGAACAGGATGCCCAACCTTATCTTGCGTTTCTCAAAGTGAATTATGGTCAGGCCTACACCCATTACGTAGAGGCAGAAGAAACAGGAATTGCAAACAAGTTGATTATTAACCGGGCAATTTTAGCAAATAAGACCCAAAAAGCCGATGAAGGAATTGCGGTGAATTTGGGGGATCTAAGTTATGAATTAGTTGAAAAAAAATATACCTTTTCCGGTGAGAAGAAAAATTATTTCTCAACGGAGGTAATCGAAACACAGCCGTTACCATCACTGGAAGAAAATGTGAAGGTCATCAAACGAGTCGCCGAAAAAATCGGTGAGAAATTTGAGACGCCAAAGCATGATATTGCAGCGGACGTGAAAGAGGCAGTTTTTTCATCCATTGAAGAAACGGGTCAGGTAGCCGTTCAAGAAGTGGCGCAGCGGGTATTCAAAGATAATATTACTGCACAAATGGCCTTCCAAGAAGAAGTTTTGGAAAAAGGAGTCATTGATCAGTCGCCATTATTAAAAGATGTGAAGGAAATTACCGAGAAAAAATATGGGAAGCAAAAATTAAAATTGTCCAATGGCATCGAATTAATCGTACCATTGGATGTGTACCGCAACCGAGATTTAATCGAATTTATCAACAATCCGGACGGGACGATTTCTGTTACCATTAAGAATGTCGAAGACGTAATCAATAAATTATAAAAAATCACAGCAGTCCTTTCCTTGAAAGAGATTGCTGTGATTTCTTTAGTCTAGTTTGTTTTGGACTTTTTCCGGCAGCTCATTTTTGGTGACTTCTTCCCAACGCAATACACCTTTACGGGGATTGACTATTAATTTTAGGTAAGCTTTCAAACGCAGGGGCTTTTCTCGAGATTCACGGAGGGTTACTGTCGTTTTTTCTCCTTGTTCATTGTAAGCAGACTGATTTTCATAGATATAGACTGTGTATTGACGGCCGTCCGTTGCTTTTTCTGTCGTTTTCTCGCCATTAGTCGTAATTTGTGTATAGTAGCTGGTTCCACCATAGAAATAATTATAGGCGTAAAAACAGCCCGCTGTAAAAACAGCTAGTACGACTAAAAAAGGAATTATTTTTTTCAAATTTTTCACCTCAAACCAATTATTCTATAAAAAAGGAAAAACGTCTACCAAAAGATTTAAATGTGAAAAGGAGGAAGACGACTTTCTTGACTTTGACTAAGTTTGACCTATAATAAACATAGATTCAAACTTACAAAAGATAAGTAGATTTTCACAGGTGAAAATTTTTTACAATTGTGAGGAAAAGTCTATAATAAAAGTGAAGCCAAGGAAACTTGGAACCAATAATAGGAGGTTTTTGATATGGCAAAAGAACATTACGATAGAAGTAAACCACACGTTAATATTGGGACCATTGGCCACGTCGACCATGGTAAAACAACGTTGACTGCTGCGATTACAACCGTTTTAGGAAAAAAAGGGCTTGCAAATCCACAGGACTACGCAAGTATTGATGCTGCACCTGAAGAACGTGAACGGGGAATTACCATCAACACCGCCCACGTGGAATATGAAACTGAAAAGCGCCACTATGCGCATATTGATGCACCAGGCCACGCGGACTATGTAAAAAACATGATTACCGGTGCGGCTCAAATGGATGGAGCCATTCTCGTTGTTTCTGCAACAGATGGTCCAATGCCACAAACCCGTGAACATATTTTGCTTTCACGACAAGTTGGTGTAAAACACTTGATTGTCTTTTTGAACAAGACAGATTTGGTGGATGACGATGAATTGATCGATTTAGTGGAAATGGAAGTCCGTGAATTATTAACGGAATATAATTTCCCAGGGGATGATATTCCTGTGATCAAAGGATCTGCATTAAAAGCCTTGGAAGGGGATCCTGAAGCAGAAGCTGCTATCATGGAATTAATGGATACAGTGGATGAATACATTCCAACCCCTGAACGTGACAATGACAAACCATTCTTGTTGCCAGTTGAAGATGTCTTTTCAATCACTGGACGCGGTACCGTTGCTTCTGGACGTATTGATCGTGGTGAAGTCAAGGTAGGGGATGAAATAGAAATCGTCGGTATCAAACCTGAAACACAAAAAGCTGTAGTTACTGGTTTGGAAATGTTCCGTAAAACATTGGATTATGGGCAAGCCGGAGATAACGTCGGTGTCTTGTTACGGGGAATCACCCGTGACGAAATCGAACGGGGACAAGTTTTAGCAAAACCCGGTTCTATCACTCCACACACAAAATTTAAAGGAGAAGTGTATGTACTGACGAAAGAAGAAGGTGGACGTCATACACCATTCTTCAATAATTATCGTCCACAATTTTATTTCCGTACGACGGATGTAACCGGAAATATCGTTTTACCTGAAGGGGTAGAAATGGTCATGCCTGGCGATAACGTAACGATCGATGTTGAATTGATCCATCCAATCGCGGTTGAAAAAGGAACGACCTTCTCAATTCGTGAAGGTGGACGAACAGTTGGTTCTGGTATCGTAACTGAAATCGAAGCATAATTAATTGAAAAGGAACAACCAGACTCGGTACATAACGAGTTTGGTTGTTTTTTGCTTTTGTCGAATCGAAATTTGAATGAAATCTTTTATTTTTATTAATTTTAACGAAAGGAGGGGCAAGAATAGTAGCTCCTTTTATTCGGAAAATGGTACTATGGAAAAAGCCTAAAAAGTCTGGACGGGAATAAATAACCGATGAAGAAAAAATTTCGATGGATAAAACGATTACTCTTAGGAATAACAATCCTTTTATTTACAGCACTGATTCTATTAGGTGTTCGTAATTATTTGATTTTAAAACAGGTGCATACCTACGATCAGGAAATCAGTACTGCCAGTCAGAAATATGACATTTCTGAGTATCAAAATTTGATTGCTGCCATTATCTTTACTGAAAGTAAGGGAAAAGTAATCGATATTATGCAAAGTTCAGAAAGTGTCTACGGGGAAATGGGGAAAATCTCAAGCACGGAGGAAAGCATTGAGCATGGAGTGAAATTTTTGGCTGAAGCCCTTCAAAAAGCAGAGGATCAAAAGTGTGATTTGTGGACGGCGGTTCAAGCCTATAATTTTGGCTTAGATTATATTGATTACGTGGCAGAACGAGGAGGAAAAAACAGCTTAGAATTAGCAGAGGCGTATTCTAGGGATGTCCTTTCTCCGTTACTGGGGAATCAAGAAAAAACAAAATACCGTTATTGGGGAATTCATTCTCTGTTTTATAACGGCGGGTATTTATACCATAATGGTGGCAATTTATTTTATGCGGAGACAGTTAAGCTGAACCAGTTAAAAATTCAAGGGACAAATTTCCTTTTTTGATTTGACTGAAAAAGGGAATATGCTACACTAAGGAAGAATTCGCGTTTTCTGCAAAATAG
This sequence comes from Enterococcus sp. JM9B, assembly GCF_009933265.1. Classification (NCBI taxonomy): domain Bacteria; kingdom Bacillati; phylum Bacillota; class Bacilli; order Lactobacillales; family Enterococcaceae; genus Enterococcus; species Enterococcus sp. JM9B. Next base: position 18,499 of record NZ_MAEK01000008.1, read on the forward strand.
TTGGTAATTACAAAAAAGATGACGCAGCAAAAAAACGAAAAGAAATTTGAGTAAGGGAGTACAACTGAATGGAAGAGAAGCACCAGACAACAACTAAGGAATGGCTGTTACGGTTTGTAAAGGGAATGTTCATTGGTTCAGGCTTTATTTTACCAGGAGTCAGCGGCGGAGCCTTAGCGGCGATTTTTGGGATTTATGAACGGATCATTTCATTTTTAGCTCATATTACCCGTAATTTTAAAGAAAATGTATTGTTTTTTATTCCTGTAGGGTTAGGAGGAGTTACTGGAGTCTTTTTACTCTCCTTCGCTGTCAGCTTTTTGTTGGGAGCTTATGAAACGATTATTTTATGGTTTTTCGTTGGCTGTATTATCGGAACCGTGCCTGCGTTATGGAAAGAGGCTGGTAAGAAAGGACGTTCCACTCGGGAATTGATTATTTTGGCAGTTAGTTTCGTTTTGGGCTTCTTGTTCTTATGGAAAGGTTCAGGCCTTTTCTCTCATGTGGATCAAAATTTTGTAACCTGGATGATTGCCGGCGGATTGATTGGTTTAGGAATGATCGTGCCAGGTCTTAGTCCTTCTAACTTTCTGGTTTATATGGGTATGTACAAAGCGATGTCTGACGGAATCAAAGAATTGAATTTTGGTGTGATTTTGCCTATCGGAATTGGCGGAATCATTACGGTTCTAGGTCTTTCAAAGGTTATGGATTATATTTTCAGCAAAGCTTATCCGCAATTATTCCACTTTATTTTAGGTGTAGTTTTTGCTTCGACAATCATGATTATTCCCACAGATTATTCAGGTTTTACTGCTGGCAGTTATGTCGCTTGCGTAATTTTATGTGCAGCAGGTGCGGCATTAGGTGCATGGATGAGTAAACTAGAGAATGAATACAAATAGAAATTAGTCTTGAGAGGGAAAAAACATTTTTTCCTCTCTTTCGACTTTAGTGATTTGAAAAGTTTCTTAGGATAAAAAGCTTGAAAAACAGCGGAATTATGATAGAATGAAACATGTATAATTGTGTCAATTTCTAAATCGCGCTGATTTCGGTTAGTGCGATTTTTTACCGACATTCATTATCAAAAACTCGTCTTAGCATTTCTCGCAGGAGGTGAGTGAAATGGTAAAAAGAATTCCTTCAACCGTGATTGAGGAAATTCGGTCGAAGACAAATATCGTTGAAGTGGTTGGACAATATGTCCAATTAAAAAAATCAGGAAAAAACTATTCCGGGTTGTGTCCATTTCACGAAGAAAAAACACCTTCCTTTTCAGTAGCCGAGGATAAACAGATTTTTCATTGTTTTGGCTGTGGGAAAGGCGGAAATGTTTTTAGTTTTATTCAGGAAATAGAGGGACTCTCGTTTCCCGAGGCAGTCGTCAAGGTTGCGGATTTAGAAAGTATTCCAATGGCTCAGCAGTATCAGGAAGTGGAAGCTTCTGAAAATACGCAATCCAGACAATTGATTGAGCTGCATGAAAAAGCTGTAGAGGTTTTTCATCATATGTTGATTCATACAGCGGCTGGTCAAGGGGCATTGGATTATTTGCTGGAAAGAGGGCTGACGCAAGAACTGATTGAGACCTTTCAAATTGGGTTTGCGCCGAATGAACGCCACTTTTTAGGCCAGATTTTTCAAAATGAAAAGGTTCCTGAGACACTTTATTCTGCTTCCGGTCTGTTTGTAGAACGAGAAGATGGGACGTTTGCTGATCGTTTTTATCAGCGCATCATGTTTCCTATCCGTAATCCACAAGGGAAAACAATCGGGTTTTCTGGTCGGTTTTTACCAACAGAGGGTCTTTCCGGAAAGGAACAGCCAAAGTATTTAAACAGTCCAGAAACCGAGCTGTTTAATAAACGGGATGTTTTGTTCAACTTTGATAAAGCGCGAAGTACGATCCGCAAAGAAAGTACGGTTTTTTTATTTGAGGGATTTATGGATGTGCTGGCGGCGTGGCAGGCAGGAATTCAAAACGGTATCGCAAGTATGGGCACGAGTCTTACCAATCAACAAATCACGGCAATCGAACGTGTCGCTAAAGAGCTTGTTATCTGTTATGACGGAGATACTGCTGGCGTTGAAGCAACGAATCGTGCGATTGGACTGATGCAGGAACATAGTCGACTACGATTGACAATCGTCAGTTTGCCAGAACGGTTGGATCCAGATGAATATGTTCAAAAATATGGTGTTGATGCGTTTCAAGAGTTAGCCTATCACGGGCGGGATACAGTCTTTTCTTTTAAGATGATGTATCATCGGCTGCATCATAATCTACAAAATGAAAAAGAACAGCTTGATTATGTACAAGAATTATTAAAGGAACTAACCAAGGTTGATTCGCTGATTGAACAAGATCGTTACCTGACTCAGTTATCCACAGAGTTTCATATCAGTCGTGAAACATTGCAACAGCAATTTCGTCAATTCAGGCAGGACCAACGCATACAGAACAATGAACAGCGGCAACCAACCAAGGAGCGCAATCCAGCTTTCCGTGGAACAAAGTCGCCACCGATTATTGGAGTGAAGGCAAAGCAGTTCACCCAACTGGAAAAAGCAGAACGTCTCTTGCTTTATCGTTTATTTAATGATCCCTTTCTCAATCAGAAACTGAAACAGCAACAGTTGCAGTTTGTTCATGAAAGGTATCAGGAAATCTATTTTTTATATGATACCTACGTAGAGAGCACCGGGAATTTTTTACTACCTGAATTTCTTGATTTTTTAAAAGATCAAGAAATCAAAAATATCGTGATTGAAATTGCTTATCTCAATGTTCCGGAAGAAAGCTCGGACCATGAGATCAACTACTTATTGCAGATTTTCAAAAAGGCGGAAATTGCTGATGAAATCACAAAAAAAAGAATCCAGCAGCAAGAAGCTAGTCAAAAAGGAAATCAGCAGTTAGAGTTGGAATTGGCAGTTGAAATAATAAATTTAACAAAAAAGATGAAGCAAGCCGAATTACATTGAAGGGGGCCTTCTTTTTATGGCAAAACAAGCAAACACCGAGTATGATAAAGCAGTCTCAGAATTTATACGGACAAACAAAACAAAAGGGCAGGTCGTGTATGACGAATTGTCAAATACCCTCGCAACACCTTTTTCTCTAGATGCTGATGCAATGGATAAATTGATCCAAAAAATCGAGGATGCCGGCATAAGCGTCGTGGATGAAAATGGCGAACCCTCCGTCCACAGTCTAAAAAGTAACGAAAAAAAGGCCGAAGCGGCAAAACAAGAAGACCTTTCAGCGCCAACTGGTGTTAAAATCAATGACCCTGTTCGGATGTACCTAAAAGAAATTGGTCGGGTACCGTTGCTGACAGCGGAAGAAGAAGTCGCATTGGCATTAAAGATCGAAGAAGGCGACCAAGAAGCAAAACAACGCTTAGCTGAAGCCAATTTACGTTTAGTAGTAAGTATTGCCAAACGGTATGTAGGTCGGGGCATGCAATTTTTGGATTTGATCCAAGAAGGAAACATGGGCTTGATGAAGGCTGTTGAAAAATTTGACTATCGCAAAGGATTCAAATTTTCTACCTATGCGACGTGGTGGATTCGTCAAGCGATTACAAGAGCAATCGCGGACCAAGCACGGACAATCCGAATTCCGGTTCACATGGTGGAAACCATCAACAAATTGATCCGTATTCAACGGCAACTATTACAAGATTTAGGACGGGAACCAACACCGGAAGAAATCGGTGCAGAAATGGATCTGCCAACAGAAAAAGTTCGGGAAATCTTGAAAATCGCTCAAGAACCAGTTTCTTTGGAAACGCCAATCGGTGAAGAAGATGATTCCCATTTAGGTGATTTCATTGAAGACCAAGAGGCAACCAGCCCAGCAGAACATGCAGCGTATGAGTTGCTGAAGGAACAATTGGAAGATGTTTTGGATACACTGACCGATCGTGAGGAAAATGTTTTACGTCTACGTTTTGGTTTAGATGACGGTCGTACACGTACATTGGAAGAAGTCGGAAAAGTCTTTGGTGTGACGAGAGAACGGATTCGTCAAATTGAAGCAAAAGCCCTACGGAAACTGCGCCATCCTTCACGTTCAAAACAACTGAAAGATTTCTTAGAATAAGAATGAAATAAAAACGTTAGAAAAACTTTTAAAGGTCTTTTAAGGCTTTTGAAAGTTTTTTTGTTACAAACGCAAAAAATGGTAAAATAAATTTAAAGAAAACCTAATGTTCTCACTATTGGCGAACATCTAATAATATGATAGATTTAGGGCTATGAATGTAAAGGAGCAAGATAATAGTGATCAACAAATGTCCACAATGTGGTTTTGAACCTGTGGCAGGAAAAATGATTTGCCCCAATTGCGGATTCGAAATCAAAGAAAATATTGCACAAAAAATTGAAGATCAAAACGAACAAAAAGATACACATAAAAATGATAATATTGCCTGGTCGGATTTCAAGAATGTTTCCATTGGTTCGGTAATGGAAACGTTTAATGAACAGCATGACATCGATGAAGACACTGAGACAACAAAATCAATCGAAGCAAAAGACGAACCCATAGAAAATCCAATTTTATCTGCTTATATTCGCCAGCATAAAGGGGAAGAGGGCGAAACTGTCGAAGAACTTGTTGCAAAAGAACAGGCAGAAGCCCAGTCTACAACGGCAGAATCTACCGAATTAATAGAAGAACCTGTTGGAGAGGTTGATGGAGCGGAAGAAAATGTTGTTTCACTTACAGAAACAAAAGAGATAACGTCAGCAGAAACGGGAGAAGCTACAGCAGTTCCTGAAGAAATTGACGAAGGCTTAAAAAATTCAGAACAAGCTTCACAGCCTACTGAGGTTCTTTTAGAAGCTGAAAGCGAATCTGAGCACCTTGAAGAGGTTGATGATGAAGAGGCGGCGACGGATGAACCTATTCGCAACAAGCCTCATAAATCTCGAGGAACTTATTTAATTGCGGCAGCAGCCGTGGCAGTCGTTGGAATCGGTGGTTGGCTTTTTTATGACCATCAAGAAAAAGTTGCCGCAGAAAAAGCTCAAGAACAAAAAGTTACTTCAGCTTTGGAAGATATTCAACAACAGCTGGATCAGTTTTATTTAGATTCCGATCAGCAATTTATCAAAGAAAATAAATCATTAGCTGAACTGGAAACGGTCAAAACGACCTTGGACAAATACGAGAATGAAGAAAAATATGCGGCAATCAATGCTTCCTATGGCAAATTGAAAGAAAAGTTTACAACAATCAATCAAGTGAACCAATTATTTGATCAGCCAATTTTGGTGGGAGATCATCTGGTAGAGACAGCAGTCTACGATTCTTTAGCTGATGTTACTCTTGAAAAGCCTACCGGGACTTCCGCTTTTGATCAACTTGTCACTCAGGCGATTGAAAAAGCAGAGAAACAAGCGGCGGCTTTACAAAAAGCAACAGATGCTGTTGCTTTGGTTTACCAAAAGGATCAAGTGAAAAGCGATGCTTCCCGTAAAAATTATCAAACAGCCAATAACTTGGTGAAAAAACTTCCTGATAGTACTTCAAAAACGGCGATGCTTGAAGCTTTGAGTGCAGTAGATGGTGCCTTATCGAAAAAAGAGACGGCAGCCAAAGAAGCTGCCGCAAAGAAAGCAGCAGAAAAAGAGGCAGCTGCTAAAGAAGCTGCCGCAAATCAAGCGGCAAAAGAACAGGCAGCGCAACAAGCCACATTACCGGCAGAGGCTTCGCCTAATATGCAGCCGAATACGAACAATCAGCCTATTTTAGGGACAGTAGCCAGTGATGTTGCAGATGTGAATAACCCAGCTTGGCAATGGGCGGCCGGAGTGAAAGAGAAAGTTCTTGCGACATGTATTGCACGAGGCTATATTGTTGAAGGAGGCTACACGCTGGAGAAAGTTCGGATTGAAAATGGCGAGGGATATTACAACTTATTCGCCACAAATACTCGTTCTTCCTTAATGAAGGGAGTATCTGATTCAGCATTGCCATTTTATCTAGTGACTATCAACTGTAAAACCGGCTATTTCCGGGGAAATGGTTCAGATAATACGATAAAATAAAAATAAAAAGAATATTATTTATTTTCTGAAAATTACTTGTCTACCTTCCTTATTTCCGCTATGATAATTTCAATCAAATGGAAAGAAGGAGGGTAATTTTCATGCAAAAATTACAAAAAGTGAGCTATGCAAGTTTCAGTGACGGTGTGAGAGCATGTTTACCCACGATGTTAGGTTATTTAGGAATCGGTTTTGCGGCTGGGGTCGTTGAAAAAGGTGTTGGTCTTTCCCTTTTAGAGATTGCGTTGTTATCACTAATTGTTTACGCCGGTAGTGCTCAATTTATTATTTGCGGTTTGTTGGCGATTCAGGCACCGTTGTCCTCAATTGTGGTCACTGTTTTTTTAGTGAATCTTCGGCACCTGTTGATGAGTCTTTCTGTCGCCGGCTATTTTAGAAAAGAAAAAATCTGGACGAATATCGGGCTGGGAACCTTACTGACTGATGAATCCTATGGTGTGCTGACCACCGCTTTGCAAGAAGAACAGCCGGTAACGGCCTCATGGACCAATGGATTGAATGTTGCGGCTTACTTGACGTGGCTGGTTGCCAATCTTTTAGGAGGACTTCTCGGGCATTTCATTCCTGATCCGGCAGCTTTTGGTTTGGATTTTGCATTGACAGCAATGTTTTTAGGTCTCTTTTTGTTTCAAGTAGAATTACCTCTAAAAAAGCGTACCAGACAAACGGTGACGGTTTTAGCCGCCGTGATTTTTTCGTTGGTGCTTTTGATGCGGCTGACTTCTGCTGAAATTGCGGTAATCGGCTCGACACTGATTGGTTGTTTCGTAGGGACGGTGACTGTTGATGATTAGTAGTGGGATTTTGATTATGATTGTTGTTAGTGGGATCGTTACATGGATACCTCGGATTTTACCCTTTGTGTTTTCTCGCAAGCTGGTCTTTCCAGATAAAGTTCAAACTTTTTTAAATTTTTTGCCCTTGTGTATTTTGACTGCCCTTTTTGTTCAAAGCTTGCTGGAATTTCGAGAAGGTCGGTTTCCGGTGATAAAATTAGAGGAAACACTTGCTTGTATTCCCGCTTTAGTGGTAGGTTACTATACGAAGGATCTTATGAAAATCGTCGTGACCGGTATCGTAGCAATTGCGATTATTCGGATCATAATTTAAGGAGAAAAATATGGAAGAATTATTGGCATCCGTCTTTTCAGGGATGATTATTGATGAAAATGAAAAAGATTATTTCGTTCAAAAAAATGGGGTGACTTTCCGCCTATCGAAAAAAGAAGGGGAATTTCAGTTAGGAACAGCGGTGGAAGGTTTTGGCTATCAAAATCAGAAGCAGGAGTTTAGTTTCACAACAGAAATTCCGAAAAGCCGTAAAGGGCATTATGCTTTTGCGACAGTAATCGATACCCGTCGTGACCTTGGTGCATTTGTGGATATCGGCTTACCTGACAAGGATATCCCGGTTTCTCTTGATGAACTGCCAACGATGCGGGAGCTCTGGCCGAAAAAAGGAGATCGTTTGATGGTTTCTTTGCGCGTTGATCACAAGGAACGGATTTGGGCTACCTTGGCAGATGAAAAAATTTTCCGGGCATTAAGCAAGCAGGGAAATGCAGAAATGAAGAATCAAAATAAAGTTGGAACGATTTTCCGATTGAAGTTGGCAGGTTCTTACTTGCTGACGGAAGATTTTTATCTGGGCTTTATTCATCCTTCTGAACGTTTTCAAGAACCACGGTTAGGTGAAGTAGTGCAACCGCGGATCATCGGCGTGCGTCCAGATGGGGTGCTGAATATGTCGCTAAAACCTCGAGCGCATGAAGCAATCAATGATGATGCGGCGATGTTGTTGGCTTATTTGGAACGAACAGCAGGAAAACGGATGCCTTACACAGATAAATCTGATCCAGAAGCGATTAAGCAAATGTTTGGTATCAGCAAAGGGCAATTCAAACGGGCGATGGGTCACTTACTAAAAGCAAAGCTTGTGGAACAAAAAGAAGCGTACACCTATTTGTTGAAAAATTCTAATTGAGAATGACTTGTATTAATCTGGAATTTTATTTATAATAAATATAATCTATCGATAATTATCTAAAACCTAGATTATAATTATTATAAAGTGTTGACGAAAGAGGTTGATGGGCTGATGAACACACTCACTGCTTTGAAAAAAATCAAAAAGCAACTTCATGAATCGGGATTTAAGCTTACGCCGCAACGAGAAGCTACGTTGCAAGTGCTTTTAGAAAATGAGAAGGATCATCTTTCCGCAGAAGAAATTTTCTTTTTTGTTAAACGGAAAAGTCCGGAAATTGGTTTAGCGACTGTTTATCGTACATTAGAAATTCTAACTGAGATCAAGGTAATCGATAAAGTCAGTTTTAATGACGGGGTTGCCCGGTATGATTTAAGAAAAGAAGGTGCCAAACACTTTCATCATCACCTGCTTTGTTTGGAATGCGGCAATATCGAAGAGGTAGAAGAGGATTTACTGGGTGCAGTCGAGGAAGTCGTTGAAAGCAAGTATCATTTTTTGGTAAAAGATCATCGTCTGACCTTTCACGGAATTTGTAAAAATTGCCAAGAAAAAGCGGCATATTCTGAATTGACAGAACAAAAAGAACAATAGAAAAAAAGTCTGGTTTGACATGAGCGGACAGCCTCCTCACAGGAAGCGTCGGTTCACGGAAACGAGGCTTTTCTTTTTGATATTTTTCTGTTCGAACAGAGGGTTATTTGTTATGATGGTAAAGTCGAAAGTTGAGGGTTGATGATGGAAGAGCAAGTAATTGATTATATTCATTATTTAACGATTGAACGAGGCTTATCTTTAAATACAAGAAAGAGCTATGAACGGGATTTGACGCAGTATTTACACTTTTTGGAAAAAGCGCAGGTAACGAATTGGGATCAGATTGATCGATTTCTTATCTTGAGTTTTTTACAGGAATTAAAAACAGCTCAAAAATCTTCGGCGACGATTACTCGAATGGTTTCTAGTTTGCGTCGGTTTCATCAATTTTTACGTCAGGAACGCTATACGGATCATGATCCCATGCAGCACATCGATTCGCCTAAAAAAGTGCAGAAATTACCGGATACATTGAGTTTGCAGGAAGTCGAACTTCTGATCGATACACCGGATACGAAGGATATTTTAGGCATTCGGGATCGAGCGATTCTGGAAGTGTTGTATGCGACTGGATTGCGAGTTAGTGAATTGATCGGCTTAAAGTTAAATGACCTGCATTTAAGTATGGGACTTTTGCAAACTTTAGGAAAAGGGGACAAGGAACGAATCGTGCCTTTAGGGGATTATGCAATTCAATGGGTGCAGCGATATCTGGAGGAAGCTCGCCCTTATTTGACCCGCAAGCATCCGGAAGAAGCACATCTGTTTGTGAATAGTCATGGCACAGGATTATCCCGCCAAGGAATTTGGAAAAATTTGAAAGGGATTGTCCGTGAGGCAGGCATCACTAAAAAAGTGACACCTCATACATTGCGACATAGTTTCGCTACTCATTTGTTGGAAAATGGAGCTGATTTGAGAACGGTACAAGAATTGCTGGGACACGCCGATATTTCCACGACACAGATTTACACCCATATTACGAAAAAACGAATGACTGATGTGTATAAGCAACATTTTCCAAGAGCATAGAAAAAGGTGAGACGGTGCGAGAGATTAAAATAAAATTAGCTGTTTTCGAAGGTCCCCTGGATCTTTTGCTGCATTTGATTCAAAAATTGGAACTGGATATTTACGATATTCCCATCGCTGATGTGACGGAACAATATATGGAATATATTCATACGATGAAAACATTGGAGCTGGAGGTTGCGGGAGAATATTTGGTGATGGCCGCAAGTTTGATGGCAATCAAATCTCAGATGCTTTTGCCGAAACAGGAATTGGAACCAATCGATGATGCCTATGAAGAAGATCCGCGGGAAGCATTGGTGGCTCAGCTGTTGGAATATCGCAAGTACAAATATGCTGCAGAACAATTGTCGGAGAAGGCAGAAGAACGCAGTCAGTATTATACAAAAGAACCCATGGATATAGAAGATTACCGGGAAACGACCGAAGAATTACCGGAACATCAATTAAACACGATTGATCTTTTTTTAGCCTTTCATCAAATGTTGGAAAAACGTAAGAAAAGAAAGGTTTTGGAGACAACGATTTCTGCTGATGAAAACACAATTGAAGAAAAGATAAAGGAACTTCAGGAAAAAATGCGTCAATTTACCGGGAAACGTGGACGGTCCTTTGAATCCTTTTTTGTCAGTTACAGCAAATCAGAGATTGTTGCCACGTTTTTGGCTTTGTTAGAGTTAATGAAAAAAGGTCAAATACGGGCAGAACAGGAAAAAAATTACGGAGAAATCATGCTTTATGCAACAGGAGAAGAGTATAATGAAATTGAGTGAATTGGAAGCGATGCTGTTTGTCGTGGGGGATGAAGGCATCGGATTGGAAGAATTGAGCTACTTGCTGGAAACCCAGACTGCTACGGTGTATCAAGCGTTGCAGACGTTGCAGCAAAAATATCAGGATGACGAATCTTCTGCTCTGCATATCTTAGAAGTAGGAAATCATTTTGTTCTAACGACAAAAAAGCAATTTGCTCCCTTGTTAAAAAAATATGCACACTCGCCAATCGCCCATACTTTATCTCAGGCCGCCTTAGAAACATTATCGATTATTGCTTATAAACAACCGATTACTCGGGTGGAAGTCGATGAGATTCGTGGTGTGCAGTCCGCCGGTTCAGTCCAAAAATTGGTGGCGCGGCAATTGATCGGTGAAAAAGGTCGAGTAGATGGACCGGGACGAGCCATTCTTTATGGGACAACAGACTATTTCATGGATTATTTTGGCTTGAAATCATTGGAAGAGTTGCCAGATATCCAAGCGATGGAAGAAGAATTAGAAGAACTGCCGACAGACTTGTTTTTTGATCGCTTTACAAAAGAACAAACAGAACCCACAGCAGACGATTCGCAACCATAATTTCTGAAAGAAAAGTTGCTGCTAGAAAAAGAAAATCCAAAGTATCCGTTCCACTTAAAAAGAAAAAAGCAAGTGGAATGATATACGTAGTGAAAATCGGAAGAAATTTTGTAAAAAATTTCAACAAAAGAATGAACGAGGATGTCAGTTCCACTTAAAAGGAAAGAATCTAGTGGAATGATATACGTAGCGAAAATTGGAAGAAATTTCGCAAAAAATTTCAACAAAAGAATGAACGAGGATGTCAGTTCCACTTAAAAGGAAAGAATCTAGTGGAATGATATACGTAGTGAAAATTGGAAGAAATTTTGTAAAAAATTTCAACAAAAGAATGAACGAGGATGTCAGTTCCACTTAAAAAGAAAGAATCTAGTGGAATGATATACGTAGTGAAAATCGGAAGAAATTTCGCAAAAAATTTCAACAAAAGAATGAACGAGGATGTCAGTTCCACTTAAAAGGAAAGAATCTAGTGGAATGATATACGTAGTGAAAATCGGAAGAAATTTTGTAAAAAATTTCAACAAAAGAATGAACGAGGAGAAAATAAATGGAACGTTTACAAAAAGTGATTGCACATGCGGGAATCGCTTCCCGAAGAAAAGCCGAGCAACTGATTATTGATGGTCGGGTAAAAATCAATGGTGAAGTAGTAACGGAACTAGGCATCAAAGTTCAAAAGCAAGACCGTGTTGAGGTAGATGATATTCCTATCTATCAAGAAGAACCTGTTTATTTTCTCTTTTATAAACCAAGAGGTGTGATTTCTGCGGTTTCTGATGACAAAGGGCGCAAGGTAGTGGTTGACTATCTGTCAGGGGTGACAGAGCGAATTTACCCTGTGGGACGATTGGATTATGATACCTCTGGTTTGCTTTTACTGACGAATGATGGGGAGTTTTCACAAAAATTAACTCACCCCAAACACCAAGTTGATAAAGTATACGTGGCAAAAGTCAAAGGAATCGCTGATAAAAGACGGTTAGCACCATTAGCACGGGGAATCAAAGTTGAAGGTAAGAAAACTGCGCCGGCTCGTTTTACCATTCTGTCAACTGATACAAAAGCAGAGACAAGTATTGTTGAACTGACCATCCATGAAGGCCGTAACCATCAAGTGAAAAACATGCTGATGGCAGTAGGATATCCTGTGCAAAAACTAAAACGGGAAAAATATGGCGAGTTGACATTAGGAAAATTACGTCCGGGAGAATACCGGGAGTTGAATAAGAAAGAAGTTTCCAGTTTATTGAATACAGCAAAAGAAATCTAGCCAAAAGAAGCACAACAACTTATTTGTCTTTTTGTTAGATTCGTGTATAATAGGAACTGTAAAAAAAATATTAAGGTTCGTCTTCAGGGGCAGGGTGTAATTCCCGACCGGTGGTTATAGTCCACGACCCACTTCATTGAAGTGGCTGAATCGGTGAAATTCCGATACCGACAGTAAAGTCTGGATAAAGAAGATAGGGCTTATTTGAATTGGCACTATACCTTCAAATAACTCTAACTCTATTTTTCCCTGAGAAAAATAGAGTTTTTTTGTTTGCATCGTATGGCGACGATTTGAAAAGGTTCGATTGAAGATGAGTCCTTGAACTAGGAGGATTTCAATGAAGAACAGTAAGGTACAAAAAATGGTGGCAGTCGCACTTTTTGCGGCGATGGGATTGATTTTGCAATACGTGGCGTTTCCAGTATTGCCGGCGTTCAATTTTTTAAAAATTGATTTTAGTGATATTCCGGTAATGTTGAGTATGTTTTTATTTGGACCAGTTGCCGGTATTATGACGGCGTTTCTCCGTTCAACATTGCATTTGTTGACGACAGGGCTGGAACCAAGCAATATGGTAGGAGACATCGCAAGTTTCCTAGCCTCCAGTATTTTTACGCTACCGATGTATTATTTCTTTAGAGGTCATGAAACAAAAAGAAATAAAACCTTTGGAATCGTAACGGGAATTTTGGCATTGACGATTTTTATGAGTCTTGCAAATTATTTCGTCATCACCCCATTGTATCTCACATTTTTCGGTGTAAGTGCCGATCAATTCTTAGGAATGTCACTGGCTCGCTATGTAGCGATCGGTATCGTTCCCTTCAATTTGATCAAAGGAGCGATCGTCAGTGCGGTGTTCTTAGTCCTTCATGCCAAACTGCTTCCTTGGTTGAGTCGTAAGCAAAAACAAACACAAATGAACCATTTTTAAGAAGATAGAATCAGGAGAGATCGAGTGCAAAGATAGCATTCGATCTTTTTTTTAATAAAATAGCAAAATATTGTTATTTTTGAGTGAAAAAAAATACATAATTAAGTGTAATGACAGGTGCAATTGAGCTAGATTGGACAGTTTATGCGGATTGGTGTATAAAAATTGAATTAACATTGCATAAAGCCAAATCCTTCACGTTTTAAAGGACGAGATTTTCATTTTATTTCTTTTTTGAAAGCGTTACAATTTTGATGGAAGCAGAGATTTAATAAAAATTTAAAAAGTCTCGCTTGAAAATTTTGAAGCATACGGTTACTCAGACGAAATATACATAATCTTGGGAAAAAGACGTTTTTAATTGATTCTTAATCCAAGTATGCAGATCGTTTGCGATTTGATAAAATAACGATGTCGGTGTAATTTGTATGTTAAAAAAATACAGAGAGGAAGAAAGAGATGGAAAATGTAAAAAAGAAAAAGTTTCAAATGCCTTCCGCGTACACGGTCTTATTCCTTATCATTGCAGTTATCGCGGTCTTTACCTGGTTCATTCCTGCGGGACATTACAGCGTTGATGATGCAGGAAATATCATTGCTGGTTCTTATGAACAGGTAAAATCAAACCCACAGGGAATCTATGATGTATTGATGGCACCAGTCAATGGGATGTTAGGAGTAGATGCAGGAGAATTTACGAAATCAACACCCGCTGCAGTCCAAGTGTCCTTCTTTATTTTAATCGTTGGTGGATTTTTGGGAATCATCAACAAAACCGGCGCTTTAGATGCGGGGATCGCCACGGTCGTGAAAAGATTTAAAGGCAAAGAAAAAATGCTGATTCCAGTATTAATGTTCTTGTTTGCTTTAGGGGGATCAACCTACGGAATGGCGGAAGAAACGATTCCATTTTATGCGTTGTTGATTCCGGTGATGATGGCAATTGGTCTAGATACAGTGGTTGCCGTAGCAATTGTTTTGGTCGGTTCACAGGTGGGCTGTCTTGCTTCTACTGTTAACCCCTTTGCAACTGGTGTAGCATCGGATGCAGTTGGTATTTCGATGGGGGAAGGAATCGGTTTGCGATTCGTTATGTTCATCGTTTTAGTCACGATTTCAATCATTTACGTGTATCGTTATGCCTCGAAGATCGAAAAAGATCCGACCAAATCGCTGGTTTATAAAAACCGCGAAAAAGACAACAAACATTTTGATATTGAAGCGATTGCCAATCAAGAAACGATGTCCAAAAAACAAAGACACGTTATGATTTTGTTCTTTGCTACCTTTATCATTATGATCATTAGTTTGATTCCTTGGACGATGCTGAATGAAAACTTCACCTTGTTTGAAAATATCACAGCATGGTTGACTGGTCTGCCAGTTATTGGAACAGTTTTAGGACAAGACATGTTGCCGTTTGGTGACTGGTACTTCCCAGAAATCACCATGTTGTTCCTATTGATGGCAATTCTGGTTGCTTTCATTTATGGCATGAAGGAATCCACTTTTATTTCAGAATTTATGGCAGGCGCTGCTGACCTTTTAGGCGTTGCAATCGTGGTTGCCGTTGCGCGGGGAATCCAAGTTATCATGAATCAAGGACTGATTACAGATACGATTCTTCATTGGGGGGAACAAGGACTAAGCGGATTGAATTCTGGTGTCTTCATCGTATTGACATTTATTTTCTATATTCCAATGTCCTTCTTGATTCCATCGACTTCTGGTCTGGCATCAGCAACGATGGGAATCATGGGACCAATGGGAGAATTTGCCGGTGTCGGTAAAGACTTAGTCATCACTGCGTATCAATCTGCTTCAGGTCTGGTGAATCTGATTACACCAACTTCAGCGATCGTTATGGGGGCGTTAGCCATTGCTCGTTTTGATATTGGTGTCTGGTTCAAATTCATGGGTAAATTGATTGGAATCTTATTTGTTGCTATTTGTGCAATCTTGGCAATTGCCGCAATGCTGTAAGATTTTCACTGGACAAAAATATTGAAGAAGTCTAACATGAATGACAGATAATCTGATAGGATCACCTAGCAATAGGAAATGGATTAGAGGGATTTCGATTATCTGATCGAAATCCCTTTTTAAATTTTATAGGAGGTAGGAAGATGAAACAATTTGTTACAGAAGAACATCAAAAAGCTGCAGTCCATGCATTGGAAGAATTGATTCAAGTGCCATCCGTTTTAGATGAATCTGATACTGGAAAAGGGCATCCTTTTGGCAAAAAAGTAGTGGCGGCTTTAGACAAGGTCGTTGAAATCTGCGATCAAATTGGCTTTAAAACATTTAGAGATCCAGATGGGTATTATGCCTATGCGGAAGTCGGTGAAGGCAAAGAACTTTTTGGCATTTTATGTCACATGGATGTCGTACCAGCTGCTGACCAAAAAGGCTGGGAAACAGATCCTTTCAAACCAGAAATCAAAGATGGAAAAATCATCGGGCGGGGTTCACAAGATGATAAAGGACCGTCAATGGCTGCGTTGTTTGCGGTAAAAGCTTTGATGGATGCCGGTGTAACTTTTAATCAACGAATTCGTTTTATTTTTGGCTCGGACGAAGAAAACTTGTGGCGTTGTATTGAAAAGTACAATGAAAAAGAAGAAGGCATCACACAAGGTTTTGCTCCTGATGCAGAATTCCCATTGATTTATGCAGAAAAAGGCTTACTGCAAGCTTATCTGACTGGTCCGGGAACAAATGAAGTCTTTGTGAAAGCACCGGGAGCACTGAACGTTGTACCGGATTCGGCTCCTTATAGCGGGAAACATTTAGCAGAGGTCAAAAAACAATTAGAAGCATTTGGCTTTGATTTTGAAGAAACCGCAGATGGACTTGCGGTTCTTGGAAAAAGTATCCATGCAAAAGATGCACCGCAAGGCACCAATGCGATCTCGCGTTTGTCTATGGCATTAGCAAACATTGTAGATTTTGGTCCATTGAATTTCTTAGGTAAATTAGTGAAGGAAAATGCGACAGGAGAAAATGTTGTCGGGAAAACGGTGGATGAACAATCTGGTGAGCTGACAATGAATATTGCAAGTTTAGAAATCACTCCTGAACACACAAAAATTGGAATCGATATGCGAATTCCGGTGACCTTTGAAAAAGAAGATTTAGTGGCAAAACTTTCAGAAAAAGTGAAAGAGTACGGACTAACTTATGAAGAATTCGACTTTTTGGATTCCTTATATGTGCCGATTGAAAGTGAATTAATTCAAACATTACTTGGGACATATCGAGAAATTACTGGAGACACAAGCGAACCGATGATTTCCGGTGGCGCAACCTTTGCTCGAACGATGAACAATTGTGTCGCTTTTGGCGCGATGTTTGCAGATACGCCAGACTTCATGCACCAAGCCAATGAACAATGGGAATTGGCAAGCATGTACAAAGTAATGACGATTTATGCAGAAGCCATTTATCGATTGTGTGGAAAATAAAAAAAGACTCAAAGACGGAAGTTTTCGTCTTTGAGCTTTTTTTTGTTATCTATTTTAATGAAGTTCCTTGTAAATCTACTGGAGTTCTTCCAGTAAGATTGCACGAACAGGACATTTTTGATAAGCTTTGGTCACAGCCACGGCTTCAGCTGGTTGAACGAATTGTTGCCGAGCTTCGGGTTCTTGTTTGAATAAAACAATCCCTTCTTCATCGTAGTCAAAAATATCTGGTGCGTAAACGGCACATAAACCGCAGGCAATACATCGTTCGGGAACGATTTTACATAGACGAGCCACTGTGGGTCACTCACTTTCTGGAGGAAGCATTCATTGAATACTTTTATTTTAGCTTTGTTTGCGGAACATGGCAAGTTAAAGCCAAGTTCTCTTTTTCATTTATTAAACGGCAAACGAACCACATCTATCTTATCTTTCGGCTTTTTTCATGATCTGCTTGCACTGAACGGTGTGTTGCCGAATTATTCACAGAAAGCCTATGAAAAAACATTAGCCGATTTGCTGCAAGAGCAATTATTAGAAGAAACGCTGGACGGGCAACTCCAGCTGACGCAAAAAGGCAGACAAAACGTGCCGATGCAAGCAACGATTTTGTCGCAGGTCGATTATTTTTCCTACGGTCGAAACACGGAAAAAATGTGGCGTTTTGTGCAGTTCGTTCTCCAAGTGACTTCCTATCTAGGAAAAACGAATCGGTACTTGCCTTTGGAAACATCTCCTGAATATACAGAGCGGGTGCGACAACTGGTCCGTAGGTCAGAGAATCAGTTGCCTAATCAAATCTACAAGGAATTGACGCAAATTTTTTCTAGGATGCCAAAAGAAGAAGCCAATTATTTGGCACAGACTTTTTCAGGGTATCATTTTGTCGGGCAAGCCTCCTATCAATTAGTTCCCCAAAATTTTCAAGAAATGCCATGGGCACAGTTGTTCCATGATAGCCGGGTTCATCATTTTTTTCACGAATTAGCGGGACATCCCGACTTTATACTCTATCATTTTTTGCAACCTTATTATTTTGAAAATGAAAATCAAAGTATGGGAAAAACCCGGCAATTATTTTTAAAGGGCTATTCAAGAGAGCAGATTATGAAAATACGTCACATAAAAAGCGGAACCATCAACGATCACTTGATTGAATGGGCATTGCGAACCCCAGATTTTCCCTTTGAACGGTTCATCTCGAGTCAAGCACGAGAAAAGTTGCAACAGCTTTCTGGGGAGTATCAGCAATGGGATTACCGAGAAATTACAGCAGCACTGGAAATTTCTTTTGAAGAATTTCGGTTGTACCAAATTATGCGGAAAATGGAGGAAGGTCATGCTTGAAGATTCGTTGAAAAGCTATTTTGGGTATGATACCTTTCGTCAAGGACAAAAGGAGACCATCACTGCGATTTTATCGGGGCAAGATACTTTGGCGGTTCTCCCGACTGGAACGGGAAAAAGTTTGTGTTATCAGCTTTCGGGTTATCTGATAGAAGGCTTGGTGGTGATTGTTTCCCCGTTGATTTCTTTAATGGAAGATCAGGTCAGCTCCTTGCACCAAACCCAAGAAAAACGGGTGATTGCACTGAATAGTCTGTTATCAAAAAATGAAAAAAAGTTTGTACTGACACGACTGAATCGCTACAAATTTTTATTTGCCAGTCCGGAAATGTTGTTGCAGCCGGAAGTTATTCGCGCTTTGCAGCAATGTACGATTGGTTTGTTGGTTATTGATGAAGCCCATTGTGTTTCTCAATGGGGAATCGATTTTCGCCCGGAATACCGGGAACTGCAACAGGTAAAAGACTATTTAGGAAATCCCGTTACCTTAGCACTGACAGCAACGGCTCCCAAGCAGGTTCGAGAAGATATTGCCACGACATTGCTTACCGAGAAGCATCAGGAGATTCTTTATTCTGTGGATCGCCCAAACATTGCCTTGTTTGTAGAAAAAACGACAGATAAACTGGCTTCATTAAAAACTATCCTTACACATTTTTCGGGATCAGGTATTATTTATTGCGCCACGAGGAAAAACGTGGAACAGTTGTATGAGCAATTGAAGGATCAGTGGAATGTCGGGTATTACCACGGGGGACTGGCTGCCAGTCAACGAAAATTATTGCAGCAACAATTTTCTACAGGGAAACTCCAACTTTTGATTGCAACCAATGCGTTTGGCATGGGAATCAATAAAGCGGACATCCGGTTTGTGATCCATTATGATTTGGCTGATAGTTTGGAAAATTATAGTCAAGAGATCGGGCGGGCGGGAAGAGACGGTCGCCCCAGCTATGCTCTGCTGCTTTACCAAGACGGCGATGAAAAGATCCATGAATTTTTTCAACATGCCTCACAGCAAGAGCGAATCGGATTGGAGCAGTTGTTTAATCATCAGGTGACTGAACAGACACCTCTGCAAGAAAAATGGCAAAAGCAAGCCGACCATTTTGGAAAATCTGCTGTTTTACAACTTTTGTATCAAAATGAACAGGCTAAAAAACAACGATTGCAAAAAATGCTTGCTTATATTGATGAGACGACGTGCCGCCGTCGCTGTCTGCTGGAAAATTTTGAAGAACGATTGACGAAAAAAGTCGCGAACTGCTGTGATCTCCATGCCGCTCAGCTTCCGCAAAAAGAACTACTACCTGAAAAAAAGACGAACCTACCGGATTGGCAAGAGATTTTACTAAAAATGTTTAAAGAAACAGATTGATTGCTTTTTTTCAAGACAGTCGTCAAATTCCTATGGTATAATTACACACGAAAGATTTTAGGAGGGTAACACATTGAGCAGAAAAGACAAACATGATGACGTTCAACCAAATGAAACGCAAGAACCGTGGGAACAACCGATCTATGACACAGAATACGATCAAAGTTCTTCCCGTTCACAGCAACGTAAGAAAAAACGCGGGACTTCAAAATTCTTGATTATTCTCGTTGTTTTATTGGCGCTTTGTATTGCGCTTCCAACAGCAGCGTATTTTTTTGTGATTAAAGGTGATCGCAGCAACAATACAGCAGCAAGTACCGAACAAACGACACAAGTTAGCGAAAGCACGAGCGAAACGACTGAAGAAACGTCTACTGAAGAGTCTTCAACGAGTGAAAGCTCAACGGAATCTTCTTCAACAAGTACTAGCACCAGTGAGTCTTCCTCTGATTCCAGCAGCAGTCAAGCAGTTGAAAATAATGCCGCTGCTGAAAATGACAATCAGACAAATAATCAAACAAACAATCAAACTGGTGAACAGTACACAACCGTTCAAGATGGTGAAGGACCAAACCAAGTTGCGGCTCGGATGGGAATCTCAGTTGAAGAGTTGTATCAATTAAACGGCATTGATCCTAATAACTTTATGTTGTATCCAGGACAAGAATTGCGCGTGAAATAAAGTTGAGTAAAAGCTGAACGTTTCCGTTCGGCTTTTCTTATGAATGTTTTTATTCTGTATGGAAAGTGTTAGGTGTCAGATAATGGAAAAAATCAATATCGCAATCGACGGACCGGCTTCTTCCGGCAAAAGTACTGTTGCTAAAATTTTAGCTAAGAAATATGGCTTTGTTTATACGGATACGGGGGCAATGTACCGTAGTGTTACCTATTTGGCGATTCAACATCAGGTGGCTTTTTCAGACGAGGAAGCATTGGTCCAGTTAATCAAAAAACATACGATTTCCTTCAAACAGACAGGGAGAGGACAACTTGTTTTTGTTGACGGCGAGAATGTGTCAAAAGTGATACGGGAACCGGAAGTGACCAACAACGTCTCAGAAGTATCCGCTCACCGAAAAGTGCGGGAAGAACTGGTTCGCCAGCAACAAAAAATCGCTGAAGCTGGTGGTGTGGTGATGGATGGTCGAGATATCGGCACCGCTGTTTTACCAAATGCAGAGGTCAAAATCTTTTTGGTTGCCAGTGCAGAAGAACGTGCCCAACGACGATACAAAGAAAATCAAGGAAAAGGAATCACAACAGACTTTGATACGTTGAAAAAAGAAATCGAACACCGAGATTACCTGGATTCTCACCGGGAAGTTTCACCGTTAAAACAAGCGGAAGATGCTGTATTAATCGATACGACAGGCAAAGACATTCCCGAAGTGGTCAAAGCAATTCGAATCGTAGTTGCAAAAAAAGGATACCAAGGCGCCTAAATTTCGCCCTAATTGATCTGTTGTTATCCAAAGAGAGACCAATCACGCATCCAAAGTGAAGAATTTCAAAGAAATAAGAGAAATCGCTTTATTTTTTCGCAAGAATATTTTACACTTAAAGTTGTAGTGTAAACGTAGAATTGAATTTAATTGTTGGTTAGGAGGACATTTGTTATGACAGAATTTGAAAACGGTCAAGTGGAAAATGGAAATGAAACAATGGCAGATGCATTGGAAAGTTTCCAAGAAGTAAAAGTTGGCGATATCGTCAAAGGTGAAGTGCTGGCAATCGAAGACAAGCAAGCAATCGTTGGTATCGAAGGTGCCGGCGTTGAAGGTGTCGTGCCTGCAAAAGAGTTGTCAACATTACCTGTTGAAGACATTGAGGAAGTCGTAAAAGTCGGCGACGTCTTAGACTTAGTCGTGATCTCAACGATCGGTAAAGATAAAGAAAACGGTAGCTACCTTCTTTCTAAACGTCGCCTAGACGCGAAGAAAGTTTGGGAAGATATCGAAAAAGACTTCAAAGAAGGAAAAGTCATTGAAGCACCTGTAACAAATGTCGTAAAAGGCGGCTTAGTTGTTGATGTCGGTGTTCGTGGATTTGTTCCTGCATCAATGGTAGAAGACCATTTTGTTGCTGATTTTGAAGAGTACAAAGGCAAAACGTTGGCTTTCAAAATCATTGAAATCGAACCTTCAGAAAATCGTTTGATTTTATCCCATAAAGCTGTAGTTGAAACAGAAAAAGAAGCACAAAAACAAGAAGTATTGGCTACAATCCATGAAGGAGAAACGGTTGAAGGAACGGTTGCCCGTTTAACAGACTTCGGTGCGTTTGTCGATCTTGGTGGTGTGGACGGTTTAGTCCATGTATCTGAAATTTCTCACAGCCATGTGGATCGCCCAAGCGATGTCCTAAAAGTCGGCGATTCCGTTCAAGTAAAAGTATTGTCCGTTGATCCTGAAAAAGAACGTGTTTCTTTATCAATCAAAGACACATTGCCTGGACCTTGGACAGATATCGAAGAAAAAGCAGCACCAGGTACGATTTTAGAGGGTACGGTTAAACGCTTGACAAGCTTTGGCGCATTTGTTGAAGTCTTCCCAGGAGTTGAGGGATTGGTTCACATTTCTCAAATTTCTCACAAACATATTGCTACACCTCATGAAGTGCTTAAAGAAGGCGATGAAGTGCAAGTTAAGGTGCTGGAAGTCAATCCGAATGAACATCGGGTAGCATTGAGCATCAAAGCATTGGAAGAAAAACCACAAGAAGAAAAAGAAGAATCCTATGAACTTCCTGAAGAAACAAGTGGATTTACAATGGGAGACATTCTTGGTAATGCATTAAATACGGATGATTCCGAAGACAAATCAGAAGAATAACCCGTACTTGCTGGGAGACATTAATCTGTTGAGATTAGTGTCTCTTTTTTTGAGAAGCAAGCGGCAGGTTTTTCCACGAGAATTTTACCTTGCAAGTTACCGGGGGATTAGGTAAACTAAATAAGATTGTAATGAATTTGGACAAATTTTCTGATGGAAAATTTCATACCAAAAAAGGAACTAGGGGGAATTAACATGGCGAATCCAACAATAGCAATCGTCGGTCGACCAAATGTCGGCAAGTCGACGATTTTTAATCGCATTGCCGGTGAACGAATTTCGATCGTTGAAGATACGCCGGGTGTTACTCGTGATCGTATCTATGCGACAGGAGAATGGCTGGGACGTGAATTTAGTATTATCGACACTGGCGGTATTGATTTAGGCGATGAGCCTTTTATGGAACAAATCAAGCATCAAGCAGAAATCGCAATCGATGAAGCTGACGTTATCTTATTTATTGCCAGCGGACGTGAGGGGGTAACTGATGCAGATGAATTAGTTGCCAGAATTTTATATAAAAGCAATAAACCAGTTATCTTGGCAGTAAACAAAGTGGATAATCCGGAAATGCGTGCGGAAATCTATGAATTTTATTCTTTAGGCCTAGGCGATCCATTCCCAATTTCTGGTAGTCATGGTTTGGGTATCGGGGATGTTTTAGATGAAGCGGTCAAACATTTCAGCACAGAAATCGAAGAGGAAGATGATTCGGTTATTAAATTCAGCTTGATTGGACGGCCCAACGTTGGTAAATCTTCGTTAATTAATGCAATTTTAGGGGAAGATCGGGTGATTGTTTCTGATATTGAAGGAACTACTCGAGATGCAGTCGATACTCATTTTACTTCGGATACCGGACAGGAATTTACCATGATTGATACTGCAGGAATGCGTAAACGGGGAAAAGTGTACGAAAGCACAGAGAAATATAGCGTGATGCGTGCGATGCGTGCGATCGAACGTTCTGATGTCGTCTTGATGATTTTAAACGGGGAGGAAGGAATTCGGGAGCAGGATAAAAAAATCGCCGGCTATGCCCATGAAGCAGGACGCGGAATCATTATTGTCGTTAATAAATGGGATTTGGTGAAAAAAGAAACCAATACCCTGCGTGATTTTGAAAAGGAAATCCGTGAAGAATTCCAATATCTGGATTATGCCCCGATTCTATTTGTTTCAGCAGAGACAAAACAACGGTTGAATAAATTACCTGAGCTGATTGAAGAAGTCAGTGCCAATCAGAATATGCGGATTCCGTCAGCAGTCTTGAATGATGTAATCATGGACGCAGTAGCAATCAATCCAACACCAACGGATAAAGGCAAGCGATTAAAGATTTTCTATGCAACACAAGTAGCAGTAAAACCACCTGCTTTTGTTATCTTCGTCAATGAGGAAGAACTGATGCATTTTTCTTATGCTCGCTTCTTGGAAAATCAAATTCGAAAGGCATTTGTCTTTGAAGGAACACCGATTAAAATCATTCCTCGCCGCAGAAAATAAAAGATTTTACCATAGTTGAATTTTTTTTTCAAAGAATAACTATTTTTTTAATAGATTTGTTTTTTTGATGGAAAAAAGACGGGTTAAAAACGCGAAAATCCTTGATATTACAACGTTCTTATGATAACGTTATATCAGAATATTGATGGTTATCAATATTTATCGCAAAGATTTGGACCACTCAAATTTTTGTGATGTGATGTTAAGCATCATAACCCTTTTGGAGGAGGTGAAATCATCCCATGGCAAACAAAGCAGAATTAATCGAAAAAGTTGCAGCAGCTACTGAATTAACAAAAAAAGACGCAACTGCAGCTGTTGACGCAGTCTTTTCAACAATCCAAGATGCTTTAGCTAAAGGTGAAAAAGTTCAATTGATCGGTTTTGGTAACTTTGAAGTTCGCTCTCGTGCAGAACGCAAAGGACGTAACCCACAAACTGGTGAAGAAATCAAAATCCCTGCAAGCAAAGTACCTGCATTCAAACCAGGTAAAGCTCTTAAGGACGCTGTGAAATAATGCGGCAAATAAACTCGTTGGGGCTCTAGAGCTCTAGCGAGTTTTTTTATTTTTCATCTTAAAAAAGCGGAAAATGAACTCCTGTCTAGTTTCTGTTTTTTGAGCAGGATTTTTTAGAGAACGCTTTATTTGTGCTACGCTTTAACTAGGCATTGATACTGCGGAAATTTTTATCTTTTTGAAGTTGAAATAGTATGTTCAGGTTAAGAACAGGAGGAGACCATGATGAATAAGAATAAAATGGCTTGTTGTCTGTGGATCGATGGTGCACCACAAGAAACTGCTGATTTTTATTTGGATATTTTTGATAAAAGTGAGCAAAAGCGTTCCTTGCGTTTTGTTGAAGATATTCACGGGCGCCCTGGTGAAATTGCAACGATTGAACTGAATTTAGCGGGAAGTGAATTTATTCTTTTAAATGGCGGACCAGAATTCACCCCAACACCGGCGATTTCTTATGTTATCAATTGTGAAGATAACACTCAGTTGGAAAATGTTTGGCAACGATTATCTGCTGATGGAACTGTTTTGATGGAATTTCAAGAGTATCCAGAGATTGGACTCTTTGGTTGGGTGGAAGATCGTTATGGTTTTTCTTGGCAGGTAAAAATTGGCGAGGGAGCGCAATCCATTACTCCTTGTATCATGTTCGCAAATGAACGCTATGAAAAAGCTCAGGAGGCCGTTACTGAATGGTTGACGATTTTTGGTGGAGGAACGGATTTTCGTTTATTGAATGATGATCAAACCACACAGCTTACCGGTTTCCATCTTTACGATCAATCGTTTCTTACGATGGATAGCCCAGAAGAGCATAAATTCGGGTTTTCAATGGCTAATTCCTTCTATATCTATTGTGAAGATCAGGATGAAATCGATCGTTTGTGGGAAAGCGTAACTAACGAAGGAACGGAATATCCCTGTGGTTGGATGATGGATAAATTTGGCATTTCTTGGCAAACCGTTCCACGAGATTTATCTGATTTATTGGACGATCATCATTTTGAAAAAGCGTATCAAACAACACTGGCTCTGTATAAAATGAAAAAAATCGACATTGAAAAATTACGCAGTGTTCATCGCAATGCTTAGAATCTAAGAAACCGGAGACAATCTTAAAAAAAGGATTGTCTTTTTTCTTTGCAATCGCTATCCTGATAATGAACGCATTCAGTGATTGTTAGAAAAACAATCGCTAAAGAATAAAAGAAATGAGGCAATCAAATGAGCATGTATACATTTCCAGAAAACTTTTGGTGGGGCTCAGCCGCAAGCGGTCCCCAAACAGAAGGTAGAGTCGCAGGAGACGGCAAAGGCGATAATATCTTTGATTATTGGTACGAAAAAGAACCAGAGAAGTTTTTTAATCAAGTAGGTCCGGGAAAAGCTTCGCAAGTGTATACCAAATATAAAGAAGACATTCAACTGATGAAACAAACGGGGCATAATTCTTTTCGGACGTCAATTCAATGGAGTCGATTGCTCCCCAATGGAACCGGAGAAGTCAATTCAGAAGCAGTGAAATTCTATCGCAATTATTTTGCGGAATTATTGGCAAATGACATTGAACCTTTCATCAATCTGTATCATTTTGATATGCCGATGCCATTACAGACAGCCGGGGGATGGCTCAATCGGGAAACGGTAGCGGCTTATGAAGTGTACGCCAAGACTTGTTTTGAGTTATTTGGCGATCAAGTAAAGAAATGGTTCACTCATAACGAGCCGATCGTTCCTGTTGAAGCAGGTTATCTGTATCAATTGCATTATCCAGAAGAAGCAAATATGACGCATGCTGTCCAAGTTGGCTATCATGAAGCGTTGGCTTCTGCTTTGGCAATTAAAGCCTATCATGAAAGCAAGCAGGAAGGACAAATTGGGATTATTTTGAATTTGACACCGAGCTATCCTCGAGATGAGAATAATCCAGCTGACGTAAAAGCAGCAAAAATTGCTGATGCTTTTTTCAATCGTTCTTTTTTAGACCCAGCAGTCAAAGGAAAATTTCCTCAAGATTTGGTGGATTTATTAAAAGAAAAAGGAATGTTACCGGAAATGCAAGAAAATGATTTGCAACTTATCCGAGAAAATACAGTGGATTTATTAGGAATCAATTATTATCAACCACGAAGAATCAAAGAAAAAGAAACACCAAAAGCTGAAAATCCTATGCCGGAAGATTATTTTGATGTGTACGAAATGCCGGGAAGAAAAATGAATCCTTATCGTGGCTGGGAAATTTATGAAAAGGGAATCTATGACATTTTGATGAATGTTCGCGACAATTACGGCAATATCCCTTGTTTCATTTCTGAAAATGGTATGGGAGTAGAAGATGAAGGTCGTTTCATTCAAGCGGATGGAATGATTCATGATGATTATCGGATCGACTTTGTTTCGGAGCATTTGAAGTTTGTGCATCAAGCAATTCAAGAAGGAGCTAATTGTTTAGGCTACCACATGTGGACGTGTATGGATAATTGGTCCTGGACCAATGCCTACAAAAATCGTTATGGCTTTATTTCAGTCAATTTAGCAGAAGATGGGAAACGGATAATCAAGAAATCTGGTTATTGGTTTAAACAAGTAGCGGATCAAAATGGGTTTGAAGAATAAAAAAAGCGGTCAAAATCATCTGATTTTGACCGTTTCTTTATGAAATTTTATTGAATTATTCAGCTACAGTAACGTCGCCGCTAACTGTTGCGCCGTTTTCTTCTAATTTAGCAGAATCTTGGAATTCTTTGCTTGCAAAAGTTACGTTACCTTCAACTTTAGCGCCATCCAATACAAAGCCGTTTGCTTTCACTTCGATATCGCCTTTTACAGTTCCGTGAACGATGTTTAAGTTTTCTGATTCAACAACGATCTTTGGTACAGTAATTGTATATTCATCTGTTACATTACGGTCTTCATCTTGAGAATACAAAGCTAATTTACGGTAAACAGCTTGTGTATCGTCACCTTTATCGTGGAATTCACCAGTAACTGTTAAGTCATTGTCAAAAGTTACATCAGCAGTTGCTGCTACGATCCAGTTTCCGTCAGCACCTAATGCTTTTTCAAGAACACTTGCTTGATCGCTGATTGAAGCAGTTGATGTTACTTCAACAGAAGAAGATGCTTCAGTTGATGCTGCGACTGAAGAAGAAGCACTTGATGATTCTTTTGTTCCTTCATCTGCGCCACAAGCTGTTAAAACACCGCCTGTTGCTAATAATGCTGCTGCGAACGTTACGACTTTCACGAATTTCATAAAAAAATCTCCCCTAAAAAAAGTTTTTGTTTGATACAATGAAAATAATAAGCGTTCCAACCTCATTCGTCAACTATAAATACTTATTTTTACTTTGTGAATAAATTGACGCACGAATTAGATTAGACAGAAGAAGAGCAATTGATTGTCAATTAAAGGAAATCGTGCTATGCTTTCAAAACGTAAAGATTACAGTTTATGAAAAGCTCATTGGTTGAAAAAACAATTTAAAAATGGAAGGAATTTATAATGGCAAAAAAATCCAAAATCGTTAAAGCGCAAAAACAACTAGCGCTAATCGAAAAATATGCAGCAGTACGCTTTGAATTGAAACAACAAGGAGATTATGCTGCTTTAGCGAAATTACCAAAAGATGCAAATCCTAATCGTTTGAAAAATCGTGATTTGATCGATGGTCGCCCCCGCGGCTACATGCGTAAATTCGGTATGTCACGGATCAATTTCCGTCAATTAGCCCACGAAGGAAAGATACCCGGAGTGACAAAAGCCAGTTGGTAAGATAAAAATTTAAAAAAGATGAACTGTGGAAAATCTAACTGAATGATTTTCCACTTTTTGATTTCCCTTAAATTTTTTATTTCTGAGAAATTAATGATACACTGACAGGGGAGGGGAAAAGGATGCGCAGTCAATTCAAAAAACAGCAACAATCGTCAACAATTATTTATGGTGAACCGCTTGCTGCCAGCCTACCGACAGCAGCATTGTCCGGCAAACATGTACTTGTTGTAACCAATCAAAAATATTATGACCATTTTTTTGATAAAATCAGTCGAGTGTTGCAATCGGCGGAGGATTTGGATTGGTATATCGTGACCAACCAAGTCTATTGTAATAATTTAAATGAAATGATGGATCTATTGTCCTTTTTAGAAAAATTTCCTGAAAATAAAGAGTATTTACTAATAGGGTTTGGCAATGAAGGCGTGATGCAGCTGGTAGGCTTTTTGCAACAGACGATTCGCATGCGAGGAAATTATTGGACGATTCCTGCATCTGTTCGAGCTTTGGCAAGTTGTTTGACGGCTCATTCATCCATTGTAAAAAAAGGCAATCAAGCCATTTTACAAGTTAAAAATCTGCCGGAATTCATTTTTTATGATCAAACAATTTCGGAAGGTCAAAAAGATGGTAAGCTGGTGGATTTCCTAACCCTGATTCGTTGTGGTCTCGTTTGTGATTATCCTTTTTTACAAAACCTATACAGAAATTTTCCCACGAGTAATCAAATTGAAACGCGTTCATTTACCGCCTTATTGCAGGATGTGCTCCGTTTTTATCAGGAAACATCGGTTGAAACTTTCGGGTCGCTTTTTGAGCAGGCTTTTTATGAAACTGAGAATGGTCACTTGCTTTCGGCAAATATGAAACGATTGTACGGAGTGATTTTCCAGCTGCTTTGGAGTGACTGCGAGGTGCCATTGAATTTTCAATTGGAGAATTTTATGAAATGGCTAAGTCATCTAGGTTACCCGATCCATTTACCGCAACAGCTATCCCTTAGTGAATATTGCGAAAACGTGGTAAAATTAAGTCAAAGAACCGATGCACCTATTGTATTGACTGCTATCGGAAAAATCGGCGGCAGAAAATTGCCGAGGGATGAGGCGTTAATCGCCATGATGCAAAAGTACCAACAAATTCTAAATAAGATTTGAGGAAAACCATGGAACAATCATACAGTGAACAAATGCTGACGGCACTTGAAAATGAAGATCTCGTCGCTGCTCAGTTAGCATTTAATCAAGCATTAGTAAAAGATCAGCCGGAAGAGTTGGCACAATTAGGAGAACAACTGCTGCAATTGGGTTTTTTGGAAGAAGCACAGCAGCTATTTGAGCGTCTCGTAGAACAAACAAAAAGTCCGGAATTTTATCTGCCTTTAGCAGAAATCGCCATTGAGAATGATCAGATTGACACCGCATTTGAGTTCATTGAAAAAATTCCTAAAGACAATGATTTTTATCCAGAAGCACTGTTGCTTTCAGCGGATTTGTATCAGGTTTTGGGAATACCGGAAGTCAGCGAAGCAAAATTGAATGAAGCTGCAAAATTATTGCCGGATGAACCATTGATTCAGTTTGCATTGGCAGAATTATATTTTACAACGGAGCGTTTTTCAGAGGCTGCGACACTTTATCAGATGTTGTTGGCTGCAAAAGTCAAAGAAATGGCAAATGTCTCGTTGGAGGAACGTCTTGGTAGTGCCCTTAGCTTAGAAGGGAAGTTTGAAGAAGCTGTCGTGCATATGGAAAAAGCTTTGCAGGAAGAAGTCACTGATGATCGACTGTTTCAAACAGCTTTTGTTTATTTGCAATTAAAAGAAAATCAGCAAGCCATCCACTATTTGCAACAGCTGCGGACATTAAATCCTCAGTATCAGTCTTTATATCTGTATTTGGCGCAAGCATTACAGGAAGAAGAGCTGTTGGAGGAAGCGCAGGAAGTAATTGAAGAAGGGTTAAAGGAAAATCCTTTCCAAATCGATTTTTATCAATTTGCATCAGAAAATGCCTTTCGATTGCATGAAGAAGAAAAGGCAGAGAAATTTTTGATTCAAGCATTGGAAATCGGTGAAAAAACCGATGAAACGTTATTGATGCTCAGCAATCTGTATCTTAAAGAAGAACGATTCGATGAGGTAGTCACAACGATCGAAAAGATGGAAAACCCCGATGATGCGTTTGCACAATGGAATTTGGCACATGCCTACAATGAATTAGAAGATTTTACCGAAGCAGCTATACATTATGAACAAGCCAATGTTTCATTGCAGCATGAACCGGAATTTATGAAGGAATATGGACTCTTTTTACGAGAAGAAGGACGATTAGCTGAGGCACTTTCGTTGTTTACCCATTATTTAAGCCATGAACCGGGAGATTTGGAGGTCCAATCGATTATTGACGCCTTAACAGAAGGATAGGTGAGGACAATGGTTGTAACTATCAAAGAAAAAAAGAATTTTCTAAACTGGTTTGTTGCGAATGCTTCATTTAGTCGGCGGGAAGTATCTTGGATTTTGAATTATTTAATCAACCACGAGTCGATTTTGCAAAATGTTCATTTTGTTGAAGGAGTCAAAATGACTAACCGTGGATTGCAGATTCGCGAGGTATCCTTTAGTGGGGAACCGTTGACTTTGCAAATTGATGGGCAACGATTTCACGACAGCGATCAGATTTTTCATGAGATTCGTTTAAATTGGAAAGAACCGCTTTATATTGAGTGTCTATTTAAAAATGCCTGGAATCAACCGGCCTATCTTTCGGTACTGGAGGATAACCCCTATTTGCGATGGAACGATATCGTAAGTGAAGGAATCATCGATCGCATCGATACTTATTTGAAGCAGGAAGAGATCCAAGCGCAAATTCGCTTGCTGTATCAGCAAATCGATGCCGCTTTGGAAGCAGGGGACAAAAATGCCTTCTTTGAATTATCAGATGAAGTCAATCGCGAATTGTTACGATTGCGTGAAGCAAATGGAAATCACTCCCAACTTTTAGAAGACAATCCAAAATAAAAGACAAGAGCTTTTACAGTTTCCGTCAATCGGCTGGATAAATCCGGCAGGAAGCTGTCAAAAGCTCTTGTTTTAATTACTCTATTTTTGTACCATTTGGCGTTTTTCGCTTGAATAAGGCGTTCTTCGGCTTCATGTAGGTAAAACCCTCACCTTCGACTTCATGGACGTTGATGATGGAAACAAAGGCCCGTTCATCAAATTCATGAACAATGCGTTTAACCTCAGAAATTTCCCGTGCGCTGACCACCATATAAATGATTTTCTTTTCTACACCGGAAAAACCGCCTTCGCCTTTGATGTAGCTGACACCCCGTTGTAATTCAGACATTAGGACAGGGGTAATTTGCTCAGTGAAATTGGAAATAATCAAGACACCCTTTGCCGAGTACCCGCCGTCTAGGATTGTATCGACGATTCGAGAAAAAACATAAGAAAAAATGAGGGTGTACATCATTCGTTGCAGGTCAATATATGTTAAGGAGGCTGTCAGAACGAGGATGTCAAAAAAGAATAAGGAACGCCCCATCGTGATTCCAAATTTTTGCTCCAGCACGCGTGCTAGAACATCACTACCTCCTGTCGTTCCCCCTACGCGATAAATAATCCCACTGCCGATGCCGGCAAATAATCCTGCAATGAGAGCGGCAATCAACAAATCGTGTTGAATGTCGATACTAAAAGAAATATGCTGCCAGAAAAAAAGCCAGCCGGAAAGAGCCACTGTTCCAATAATCGTATAAAAAAAAGACCTTCTTCCCAATATTTTTCCGCCTAATAAAATGATCGGAATATTTAGTATCAAAGTACTTAATGCCGGATTGATTCCAAACAGTGCCCGCAGAATCAGAGTGATCCCCGTCACGCCGCCTTCTGCCAAACTATTGGGAATATTGAAATAAATCAGACCGAAAGCATAAATAAGTGTTCCCAGTAAAATGATCAGTGTATCTTTGATTGTTCTTGAAAAATCCATGAAATCACGCTCCAGTTGCAACTAATGTAGCTTTAATGTAGCACGAAAAAAAATTCTTCACAATCATTCTGTTGTTCTATGCTAGGAAAAAGAGTCTACTTTTGATAAGATAAAGGAAAATAGAGGTGAAAAAAGTGACAGAAAAACGATCATTGGTTTCCATGCAAGAAGAAGTAGATACCTATATCCAACAATTCAAAACCGGCTATTTCAGCCCATTGGCGCAAATGGCTCGTTTGACAGAAGAAGTTGGCGAACTGGCGCGAGAGATCAATCATTATCACGGGGAAAAAGCCAAGAAAGATTCGGAAGGACAAAAAACCGTTGCGGAAGAATTAGGGGATGTATTGTTTGTCACTTTGATCATGGCCAATTCATTGAACATCGACTTGACTGAGGTATTCGAAGAAAATATGGAGAAATTCAATCGGCGGGATCGCTATCGTTTTGAACGCAAAGATGGAAAAACCGCAGAAATGGAAAAAAACGATGAAATTAAATAAATTACCGGAAGAATTTACAAAAGCTTCGCCCGTTTTGAAACAAATCGAAGAAGCTGGTTATGAGGCATATTTTGTTGGTGGGAGCGTTCGGGATGCATTGTTGGGACAACCAATCCATGACGTAGATATTGCGACCAGTGCTTTTCCTGCAGAAATCAAAGAAATTTTTAAACGGACCATCGACATTGGGATTGAACATGGGACCGTGCTGGTTCTTCATGAAGAGGAACAATATGAGATCACAACTTTTCGAACAGAATCAACCTATCAGGATTTTCGGCGACCAGACCATGTAGAGTTTGTTCGTTCCTTAGCAGAAGATCTGAAAAGGCGAGATTTCACGATCAACGCCTTTGCTTTAAAAGAAGATCATACGATTATTGATTTGTTCGATGGCTTATCGGATTTGGATCAAAAAGTCTTGCGAGCAGTAGGCAACCCTCATGAACGGTTTCATGAAGATGCGTTACGCATGATGCGAGGCCTGCGATTTATCAGCCAACTGGGTTTTGAGATGGAGCAGGAAACTTTTTCAGCCATTTATGAGAACCATGCCTTGTTAGAAAAAATTTCCATTGAACGAATTTATATCGAATTCAATAAATTGCTTTTAGGAAATTACCGAACCCGAGCAATCAAGAACTTTGTTGAAACTGAATGCTATCAGTATTGCCCAGGATTCAGGGACAAGGGAGCAGAGCTGCTGAATTTTGCTGATTTACCTCCCCAAAAAATTGCGACGGAAGCTCAGGCATGGGCGTTATTATTGGATCAGCTTTTAGTGAAAGCGGAAGAAATTCGTTCCTTTTTAAAAAAATGGAAAGCTTCCAATGAACTGATTACTCATACTCAAGCGATTTTTCGCGGGATGCAGCTTCGCAAAGATCATTTTTGGCAACCATTAGAACTTTATCATCTTGGCAGTTTTGCTTTATCAGCAGAAGAAATGATGCCATATTTTTCGGTCGAATCCGACCAAATGGCAGTGGAGGCAGCGTTAGATGATTTACCCATCCGTTCATTAAAGGACCTCGCCATCAACGGACGGGATTTATTGACGACCTTTGATTTAAAATCCGGAAAATGGGTCAAAGAAGTGTTGACGTGCTGCGAAGAAGCCGTGGTATTAAGAAAAATTAAAAATACACGTTCTACTTTGATTGAATTTGCAAAAAAACAGTTGGAGGAAGAAAAATGAATCCCACCAAAGAATTTACCGTCACTCCTGAATTTACCGCTTTAGCAGTTGGTTCAGGAGGACTAGACGTTTTAGCGACACCAGCCCTAGTGACAATGATTGAAAATACGTGTTATAATTACCTTGAAGAACTTCTGAGTAAAGAGGAAACCAGTGTTGGTGTCCAAATCACGCTTCATCATATTGCCCCTTCAAAGGTGGGTGCGCAGATT
This sequence comes from Enterococcus sp. JM9B, assembly GCF_009933265.1. Classification (NCBI taxonomy): domain Bacteria; kingdom Bacillati; phylum Bacillota; class Bacilli; order Lactobacillales; family Enterococcaceae; genus Enterococcus; species Enterococcus sp. JM9B. The sequence continues at coordinate 52,507 of NZ_MAEK01000008.1, forward strand.
CAAATTGTGGTGAATACCATCACGGACGAAGGAAAAAAAGTCGGATTTCAGTTTGAAGCTTTTGAGAATGGTCGAGTAATCGCCCGTGGGGAGCATCAGCGAGTGATTGTAAATACTCAGAAATTTTTATCAAAACTTTCGTAATGTAAGCATTATCTAAACGATTGTGCATTAGGTATGCTACACTAAAAACGTAAAACATAAAGTGAGGAGATCAAAATATGTCAAGAGAAATGAAAGCACTAAAATTTTACTTTAGAAATGGAGAAACATGGACGATTGAACGTCGTCACATCGGTGATCTATGGATCAAACAAATTACGACTAGTTATGGACGAATCAATGGAAGCGAATTCGTAGAAATCCATCCATGTGCTGGTTTTAAAATTGAAATTTTCCAAGAAGGCGATCATGTTGCTACGCAAGATATCAATCTTGGCGGTTTGGAATTAGGCATGTTTTCTCGAGCATTAAAATATGAAGACATCGAACGGATGGAAATTTTATTCCGCACGGGAACCCCAGATTTAGTTTACTTCCCATACAAAGACAAAGATACAGAAGGATTGGATAATGTTTATCAATCCACAAAAGTCAGTGAAAAAACAAAGAGTCTATATATCGTAATCGATCCAACGCAAACTGTTGATGAAGTTTATGGTGAATTTTTTTAATTAGACTGCAGTAAGAATTGATCCGAGCGAAGATGTTCGGATCAATTCTTTTAATTTTGAAATTTTTTTCGTCAAGTAAAACTACTTAACAAAATCCATAAAAAGACTAGCGTTCACGAAAAAAACATGATATTATATTTAGGTCTGAGAGAGATCTTGGAGAATGCTAGTGAATAGGGGAGGGAAAACAATGCGCGTAAACATCACATTAGAATGCACTTCTTGCAAAGAACGCAATTATCTAACAAGCAAAAACAAACGTAACAGCCCTGACCGCTTGGAAAAGAAAAAATATTGCCCACGCGAAAGAAAAGTTACTTTACATCGTGAAACTAAATAATTTTTATTTGGCACTTGAAACCTGTTTTTACGGCGTTTCAAGTGTTTTTTATTTGTTAACCGATAGAAAATAAAAAAATCCGCTCATCATCGACAAACGGATTTTCTAAGAGAAAGTAGATAAAAATCTGTATAAACTTAGTTGAGTTTTTCTTGAATATCCTCAACCATCTGAGTATAGGCGATTGGTCCATTGTAGAGCCAACTGCTCTCAGGTCCAAATTCCCACAAATGATTGTTTTTGACTGCGGGGATGTTTTGCCAAATTTGATCGTCAAACATGGCAGCACCCGTGTCACTATTAACAAGAATCAAATAATCTGCATCAAGCTGAGCGAGTTTTTCTAATGAGACTGCGGACCAGTCAGAAGTTGCTGATTGACTGATTTCCTTGGTGAGATTGGGTACTTCAAAGCCTAATTGGTCATAAAGTAAATTACCGCTGGAGCGGTTTTCAGCGACCATGAAGGCAGAATTGTTGGTCACCCATAAAACGGCAGCCGATTTTCCGGCAATTTTGTCTTTTAATTCTTCTTTTGCTTGTTTCACAAGAGCTTCGTAATCTGTGATCACTTGGTCTCCTTGTTCACTTTTATCCAGAACGTCGGCAATATCTTTTAATTTTTCCTGCCAGGTGACATCCTCACCATTTTTTACTACATAGGTTGGCGCGATTTTATTGTATTCTGCATATTTGCCGCCTTCGACCATCGAATTGGATTCAATCAGCAGCAAATCTGGTTCAAAACTCAATACGTCTTCATACGGCAGATCAAAATTGATTGTCGGAACATCTTTTAATCCTTCTTGTAAATAGGTTTGAATGGATCCACTGCCAACTGTCCATTGGGCAACTGGTTTAACGTCAAGAGCAACGAGGTAATCTTCCAGATAGCTGCCGATGATCCGTTTCGGGTTGTTCGGGATAGCTACTTTGTGATCCAAAGCATCGGTTTTTGTTTCACTTTTTTCAGTAGAATCATTTTTTTGAGAGCTGCAACCGGCAAAGACGAGGGTGCTTAATAAAAGTACAGGCAGAATCATTTTTCTTGTTATTTTTTTCATCTTGGATTCCTTTCGTAAATGAGAACTGTTATCAATTATAAATACTAACAAACTCAAGGGGAAAGTCAATCATTACTTTCTATTAAATCCTGTAAAATCAATTCTTCTCCTATTGACGAATGAAAAAAATAAGGGGATAATTGAGAACGATTATCAACAATACATAGGAGATACCAATGACGGAATTAAAAACGATTGATTTATCAGTCGGTTATCAAAAACAAAGAATTATAAAAAATTTAACCTTAAAAATTCCAGAAGGACAGATTATAGGCTTGATCGGACCTAACGGCAGTGGAAAATCCACTTTGTTGAAGGCTTTAGCTCGGATTTTGCTTCCCCACGAAGGGACTGTTTTTTTGGATGGTGAAGCGATTCAAACCATTGCAACAAAAGAAGTAGCGAAAAAAATCGCCATGCTGGCACAAGCTAGCGATAGTTCCATCGGCTTGACGATTGAAGAAATTGTTTCCTATGGTCGCTTTCCGTATCAAAAAGGCTTTGGACAGCTGTCCAAAGCAGATTACGAAGCAATTCACTGGGCGATTGAGGCAACTGGGTTGGAAAAACTGGCAAACAAAACGATTCAAACACTATCAGGCGGACAAAAGCAACGAGTTTGGATTGCAATGGCGTTGGCACAAGATACTGATATTGTTATTTTAGATGAACCAACGACCTTTTTAGACCCTGCTCATCAATTGGAAATTTTACAATTATTGCAAAAAATCAATCAAAAGCATGAAAAAACCATCATCATGTCGATTCACGATTTGAATTTGGCTTCTCGATTCTGTGATTATCTTTATGCGTTAAAAGAGGGTGAGATGCTGACCTGTGGAACTCCTGAACAAGTATTGACAAATGACTGTTTGCAACAGTTATTTGAAATTGATGCCTGCTTAGGAACTTTTCCTGACAGTACCAAACCGTTAGTAATAAGTTATGAACTGCGAGGAGCTGCTTATGAAACGGAATAAAATGTCGCTACTTATCGGAGGCCTTTTTTTAGCCTGTCTGCTTTTATTTTATTTTTCTTTGACAAATGGGGCAGTGACTATTTCCAGACAAACTGTTTGGGAGGCGCTTTTTCAATTTGATCCGCAAAATCAGACGCAGCAAATTATCCGCAATTTACGTTTGCCACGAGTCTTGGCTGCCTTTTTGATTGGCGGTGCATTTGCTGTCAGCGGGGCATTGATGCAAGCTGTCACGAAAAATCCTTTGGCTGATTCAGGATTATTGGGAATCAATAGTGGAGCTTCCTTGGGATTGGCATTAAGTTTTGTTTTCTTTCCAACACACGAGGCAACAGCGGTTTTATTTTCATTTTTTGGTGCATTAGGGGCAGCGGGTTTTATTTTCTTGCTGACACGTTTTTCAACCGTCGGGCTTTCGCCGGTTCGATTAGTTTTAGCGGGAGTGGCAATAAGTTCTCTGTTTTCTGCATTGAGTCAATCTTTGTCCCTCTTTTTTGATCTTCAGCAGGATATTGCTTTCTGGTTTATTGGTGGCGTGGCAGCCATTACTTGGAGTCGTTTTTTCAATTTATTGCCTTTTTTTGTTGTTGCGATTATCGGAAGTATTTTTTTATCTGCACAATTGAATGTGTTGACGTTGGGGGATGAAACTGCGATTGGTTTGGGAAAAAATCCCTCTTTTATCCGCAGATTTGCCTTAGTGCTAGTCGTTTTATTGGCAGGAACTGCCGTTTCACTAGTTGGTCCAATTAGTTTTATTGGATTGATGGTTCCTCATGTAGCGCGTCATTTTTCAGAAAGTTATCGTAAAATCGTGCCCTTAAGTATTCTGATGGGAGGCTTTCTGGTTATGCTGGCAGATTTTTGTGCCCGCTTAATCAATCCTCCTTTTGAAACGCCATTTGGCTTGTTGATTGCAGCCATTGGTGTACCTTTCTTACTCTACAAAGTAAGGAGGACAACCCTATGAAGAAACAGACGATTGGTGTAGTTGGTGTTTTGCTTTTGGTTTTTTGTGCCAGTTTGATGATTGGAAAAACGACGTTGGATTTTTCAGAGGTAGCAGCAATTTTTATGAAGGAAGCCACACCAGCACAAACACTGATTTTTTGGAATTTTCGTTTTCCTCGGAGTTTGATTGCCTTAATCGGCGGTTGCGGATTAGCATTTTCCGGTTTTTTATTGCAAGGAACGACCCGAAATGACCTAGCAGATGGCAGTATTCTCGGTATCAATAGCGGTGCTGGATTGTTTGTGATGGTATATCTGGGATTTTTTGCACAGGGTTCTCTTCTTATTTTGCCGATGCTTGCTATGGTGGGAGGAATTTTAGCAGCTATTTTAGTATTTGGCATTGCTTTTCAACGTAAAGAATTTTTATCAATGGAAAAAATTCTTTTAGCCGGAATCGCTGTCAATGCTGGTTTTAGCGCATTGACTTTATTATTAACGATCAAAATTTCTAAAGATAGTTATTCCTTCGTCACTTCTTGGCTTGCCGGTTCAATTTGGGGAACGACGTGGACTGCAGTTACGGCGTTGATTCCGTTTATTCTTATTTTTACAATTTTTGCTTATCGTAAAGTACCAATGCTGACAATTTTAGGCTTTGGAGAAGAACGAGCAATGAGTTTAGGCGTAAAGGTCAATCGGGAACGAATGATTTTATTGGGGACAGCAGTTGGACTGGCAGCCTGTTGTGTCGCATTTACCGGGAGTCTCGGTTTTGTTGGTTTATTGGCTCCGCATATCAGCAAAGCATGGCTTAAACAAGAAACTCGTAACAGCTTCTTAATAAGCGGTGCAATAGGTGGCATATTGGTTTTAGTGGCAGATATTATCGGACGGATTCTTCTTACCAGCGGAGAGATTCCTGCGGGGATTATTATTGCGATCATTGGTGCACCGTATTTTTTATTTTTATTGTTGAGAGATCAATTTTAACTAGCAAACGGCGGATTCGTGTTCTGTCCGTTTGCTATTTCTACTTTTTTTCGATACTATTCACTTATGGGAGCGTTGATGATGAAGAAAGAATTACGAAAAAAAAGCATTGAGAGCTTACAAAAACTTGCGCAAAATGCAGAAGAAAAAAAAGCCAAAGAAAAACAGATTTTAGCTACTTTTTTTGCAAGTGCTTTATGGAAAGAAGCTAAAACAATTGGTCTGATTCGTTCCGTGGGTTTTGAATTTTCCACCGATGGGATTTTTACCCGAGGATTTGAAGAAAAAAAACAATTGGTCGTACCTAAATCATTGAAAGATCGTCGATTGATTTTTTATCATGTCACACCAAAGACTCGTTATGAAACGTCTACATTTGGGGTGGAGGAGCCATTGAGCGATTTGGAGGCACCAAAAGATACGATTGATTTATTGATCGTTCCGGGACTGGTTTTTTCCAGTGAAGGTTATCGAATTGGTTTTGGCGGTGGCTATTATGATCGCTATCTCCAAGATTTTTCTGGCAATACTTGTAGTTTGGCTTTTAAGGAACAGTTAGATGATTCTTGGCAGCCGGAGCCGTTTGATGTACCGATCATGAAACTATTTACAGACAATTAAAAGGAGATTTTATGGATTATCAGACACAACTAAAAATAAAGCGCTGGTTGAACAAACCCTTTGTCACCTATGGATTTTTAGGTATTCAAACAATCGTTTTTGTGATAACTGCGTTGTTTCCACACTCATCTTTAGAAAGCAGCGGGGTCATGTTTGGTCCCTTCGTTTATTTTTATCATGAATATTGGCGTTTTGTTACACCGATTTTTATTCACTTTTCATTGCTTCACTTTGCAGTAAATTCCATCGTTTTGTATTTTATCGGACAGCAGGTTGAAGCAATCTACGGACATTGGCGTTTTTTGATTTTGTATCTATTGAGCGGGGTTCTGGGAAATGCAATGAGTTTTGCTTTTAATACCGCCGGCGTTCAATCTGCCGGGTCCAGTACTTCGATTTTTGGAATTTTTGGCGCCTTTTTGTTGCTAGGGTATTATTTCAAACACAATCCGGCAATCCAAGGAATGGTGCGGCAATTTGCTCTTTTCGTTGGAATGAGTCTGCTGTTTGGTATTTTTGATCAGTCTATTGATATGTGGGGGCATATTGGCGGCATCATCGGTGGATTATTAATGGGGAATATCTTAGCATTACCGAAAAATCATGGGAAATTCTCTATCCATGCACGAATTATATCTGTTTTGATTTTTAGTTTTCTTATCGTGCTTTGTCTTGTTTACGGGTTAAGAAAATATAGTTTATTGATTGGGTAAAAAAGGATGTCGGCCTTTGAGCTGACATCCTTTTTTTAAAATTTTTAAAACAGAATCAGAAAATATCCATGGGTACGAAAGAATAGCGATCAGGTTGGTAAGAAAACGAACGCGGATAGAACCACTTAACGCCTATGCTATAAACTTGCGCATTATTGGCAGCTTGGATATCGGCATTAGAATCACCAAAATAGACCGCAGTTTCTGTCTTTGCTTGAAAATAATCCAGAGCTTTTAGAATTCCTTCTTGATGAGGCTTTGGCTGGATCACATCATCCCCTGTCACGCTAAATGCAATGACTTTTTTTAACCCTAAACACTGCATTGAAATATCATAGGAAATTCTGCCTTTACCAGTCACGACTGCGATATTTTTTTTGCTGGCAGAAAGTTTCGCCAACATGGCTGTGATTTCAGGATTTTCTTTAACAAATTTACTATGTTCTTGTTGATAAATACTGTAATAAAGTGCGAGAGCATCTGAAAAAGCATCAGGATTTGTCAGATTATTCTTTATTATGCCAGCTTCACTCGGTCCAAACCAACTTTCAATTGTCTGATTGGAGAGGGAGACACCATTGTATTTTATAAACACCTGTCGAAAACTTTCAAAACAAATTGGCAGCGTATCCGCCAGTGTACCGTCAAAATCAAAAATAAATGTATTGTACCGTTTCAGCAAGTCCATACTCCTAATTCCTCCAAATTATTTCTTTGACCATTTCTGTAAGATTATCGGCATTTTCGACCAGCTCCACGCAATACTGGCTAAGCCGTTAATCGCCAGTATCAACCCCAAGATGCCCATTTTATTTTCTTCTTTTCTTGCGTTTATAATGAGTATGACAGCCTTCCATTCTTGAGATAGCGTTTTCAAATAATCTTTAGAAATATTTAGAGGATGAATTGAATAAGTTTTGCTCTTTGCAAGCGCTCATCCTATAATGAAGAGAAGATAAAAATGAGGAATACTCACTCTACCAAAGTAGTAAGTAATCGTGGAAACTACGTAACAGAAATCATTGGAAAAAGAAAGCTTAGGAGGGGAAAATGGATCAAAAAACAATTATTAAAGAATGGTTTGAGTCATGGGTAACAAAAGATTTTTCTAAAATTGAGGAATATTTTATTGAGGACATCTATTACCGAGAATGCTATGGGCCGATTTATTGTGGACTGTCACAACTATCTCAGTGGATAGAATCGATGAAAGCAAAGCAAGATGTTTTGGAATGGCGGATTGATCGAATTTTTGCGGTCCAGTCTGATATTTTTGTTGTTGAGTGGTACTTTCGTGCGCGGGAAGAGCAGGAATACGCCTTTGATGGGGTATCAATAATTGAATTTAAGAAAGAAAAAATCAAGAAGTTGACAGAATATCAGGCAAAACATGAGACATATTGTCCGTTTGGGTGAATGAAAACTATCTATTTTTTCCAGTGAAAATCCAAAGTAATTTTTGGTCGAAATAAATCATAGAAATTTGGTACTTTGATATTTAGAACTGTAGATAGTAAGATAGTAGAGAACTGTTTTCTGCTTTTTTTTTGAAATTCTTTTGTACAACAAGAGATTTACTTGTATAATAGTCGAGGAAGTGCTTTATATGGAAACCCTGTACGATGTTCAACAATTATTCAAACAATTCGGAATGTACATTTATGTCGGCAAACGACTGTATGACATCGAATTGATGATGATCGAGTTGCGTAATCTTTATGATGGTCGCGTGATTGATCATGAAACTTATATGACCGCTTGGCGTGTTTTAAAGCGGGAGCATCGCATTGAGGAAAGTCGCGAGAAAGGATAGTTTAGCATGGATAAAAAAATTATTGGTATCGATTTAGGAGGTACCACCGTTAAATTTGCCATCATGACAGTCGATGGAGACATTCAACAAAAATGGAGTATTGAAACCAATATCTTAGATGATGGATCACATATTGTTCCAGATATTATTGAATCAATCAATCACCATTTAAATCTTTACGATATGAAAGCGGATGATTTCTTAGGAATCGGTATGGGGACTCCAGGAAGTGTTGACCGGGAAAAAGGAACTGTTGTGGGTGCCTACAACTTAAACTGGACAACTATCCAGCCTGTTCGTCAACAAATCGAAGAAGGAACCGGAATTCGATTTACTTTAGACAATGATGCCAATGTAGCGGCTCTTGGTGAACGTTGGAAAGGTGCTGGCGAAAATAATCCAGATGTTGTTTTCATCACCTTAGGAACCGGAGTTGGTGGCGGAATCATCGCTGAAGGAAAATTATTGCACGGTGTTGCTGGTTGTGCCGGAGAAGTCGGTCACATTACCGTAGATCCTCATGGATTTGAATGTACCTGTGGCAAGCGTGGTTGTTTAGAAACTGTTTCTAGTGCTACGGGAGTCGTTCGAGTAGCACGACATCTTGCTGAAGAATATGCTGGAGATTCTGAACTGAAAAAACGGTTGGATGATGGTCAGGATATCAGTTCAAAAGATGTTTTTGAATCAGCAGAAAAGGATGATCCTTTTGCTTTGATGGTTGTAGACAAAGTTTGTTTCTATCTAGGATTAGCTTGCGGAAACCTTGGAAATACGCTGAATCCTTCAAGTGTTGTTTTAGGTGGCGGCGTATCTGCAGCAGGAGAATTTTTACGAAGCCGAGTAGAAAACTATTTTAAAGAATTTACATTTCCACAAGTGCGCAACAGCACTCAGATCAAACTAGCAGAATTAGGCAATGAAGCCGGCGTTATCGGAGCAGGTTCATTGGCATTGCAATTTGTAGAATAGAGAGGGTAGAAGTGAATGAGTCCTTTAGCTTGGATCAATATTATTTTATTAGCGATTTTACTAGCGATCGGAGCCAATGAATTGTATCTACGTATCATGGCAAAACGTTCCGCAAAAGTTTTAACGGAAGAAGAATTTAAAGAAGGCATGCGAAAAGCTCAAGTGATTGATGTTCGGGAAAAGGACGAGTTTGATGCAGGACATATTTTAGGGGCACGAAATATCCCTTATTCCGTTTTGTCGAATTCTTACAATAGTATCCGTAAAGATCAACCCGTTTATATTTACGATCAAAAAAAATCGATGAGTATTCGTGCGGCGAATAAATTAAGAAAACAAGGCTACAAAGATATGTATTTGCTAAAGGGCGGCTATCAAAGCTGGACGGGCAAAACAAAATCTAAGAATATTTAAACAAGAAATCACTCTGAAAAGGGTGATTTTTTTTTGAAAAAGCGCAATGATTTTGTGGTTCTTTTTGAAAATGCTACACTTTAAGTGGAGGGGATCGAAATGATCAAATTAAAGAGAATTTATGAAGAAGCAGAACCAACTGACGGATTTAGGGTACTGGTTGATCGCATTTGGCCTCGAGGAATAAAAAAAACAGAGGCTCAATTGGATGAGTGGTTAAAAGAGATTGCGCCAACGACAGCGTTACGAAAATGGTTTAATCATGAATCGGGGAAGTATCCAATGTTTCGAGAAAAATATCTTGCAGAATTAAAAACATCCCCTGCTAAAGAAGCAGTGACTATTTTGCAAGATGACATCCAAAAATATCCAACGGTCACTCTTTTATACGGTGCCAAAAATCAAACCGAGAACCAGGCAGTCGTACTAAAAGAATATTTGGAAAGCCTATGAAAATTGGGATTGTAGGTGCAGGACCTCGAGGCTTGTCTTTGTGTGAGCGCTTAGTGGTAAATCATTCTGCGGCAGATGAACCAATAGAAATTTTTCTTTTTGATCATGTGGGGATTGGCGGCAGCGTTTGGCGAGAAGAGCAATCCAAAAATTTAAAGATGAATACCGTTGCTCAGCAAGTGACTTTATTCACGGATGATCGCGTAGATATAATGGGAAAAAAAAGAAATGGCTTGGATCTTTTTCAATGGAGCAAGCAACTTGGTTATGAATTTATCAAAAGAAATGGTGGCAAAGAAAAACAGTATTTTATGGAAGAAGTATTGCGGCTGAAGGAAAACGATGTCACGAGCAGGGCGCTTTACGGATTCTACCAACGATGGTTTTATCAACAGTTACGGCAACAACTCTCCCCAAAAAAACAAGTGACTTTTTTTAAGACTAAAGTTCTTGCGGCACTTCCTCATAAACAAGGCTTTTTAGTAACCACGGAGCATCAACCACAGTTTGTAGATCAATTGGCACTGGCTACTGGGTATTGGCAAAATGAAGGGACTAAAGAAGAAACGGAATTTTTTCAATATGCGAAAAAAAATGGCTTAATTTACCAACCGCCAAGTAATGCAGCCGATGTCGTGGTGGATTCGATTCCAGGAGCACAGCCGATTTTTTTCGGGGATTAGGATTGGCATTTTTTGATTATCTTAGTTTGTTTTCTTTGCAACGAGGTGGAAAATTTGAAGGAGAGGAAAAATTGCGGTACATCCCTTCAGGCAGAGAGCCGAAAATGTATGCCGTATCTAGACGAGGGGTCCCTTATTTTCCTCGAGGCAAAAATCAAAAAGGATGGGGAGAAGCAGCGAAACCGCATTTTCTGACTCCTGAGTACTTAAATAAAAGAAAACAATCTGCAGAAGTTCCTTCTTTTTTTGATAACATGAAAAAGGAAGTGGAGCTGGTTTATTATCGACAACGAATTCTTGAAGAAAAACTGCCGATTGCTGTTGATACATTTACAAATCAGTTTATTGAAAAGGGTAGAGAAATCCTTTCAACATTTCCTTCGTTGGATAAACAGCGTTGGAATTGGGAGAAGATAGCTGATCCGGCGCGGTTTTTCACAGAATCCTTTCAACAAGAACTGATAGCTTATTTGCAGTGGCAAATTAGTGAGGCGAAAAAAGGAACCATAGATGGGCCGGTAGCTGCAGCAATTGACGTCTGGAAAGATTTGCGAGACCCGGTGCGGTTTATGCTGTTCCATAATTTGTTCAGCAAGGAAGAATTAGAGTGTATGTGGCAATGGTTTGTTCCTTTAGATGCTTTTTTAACAATTGGTCCACCGTTGGAACGAAGTGAAGAGTTGCTTGCGTTGATTGAGTCGGGTATTTTGACGATTCTTCCGCCCAAAACGCCTATTAAATTGTTAGATGAAAAATTTTCTGTTTCTTTAAATGGACAAAAAATTTTATCTGACACATTGATTGAAGCAAGATTACCAGATACACAGCTTTTTGCTACAAGGAATCCTTTGCTGAAAAATCTCCGCCAACAAGGATTGGCAACATCTTTTACTTATTCAGGCAAATTAAAGACTGGTGCATTGGCTGTTGAAAGAAAAACCAATCGTGTGTTGACTTCAAAGGGAATTCCCCAGCCAAACCTTTATTGTTTCGGTCTTCCAGTCGAGGGAGAAGACTGGTTGACGGCAAGCGTTTCTCGTCCAGGAACCAATGCATGGAATCTACGTCAGGCAGATAAGATTTCTCTATTACTAATGAAAAAGAACCGCTGATTAGTGAAATCAGCGGTTCTTTTTAGCGAGCAACACGTTTACGCATTGCTTTCTTACGATTTTCTTCGATCATCGCTTCTTTTTCATCGATTGGATCGATCACTTGTTTTTTGACAGCGAAGACAAATCCTGCTGCTGCCGCTACGGTTGCTAATGTGCCGACTAAGACACCTGAAGCAAATTTTTTCATCGGACTCACTCCATTCCTTATCTTCTTCTTTCATTATGACGGAAACTGCGAAAAATGAAAAGTTAAAACACTTACAAAAACGTTGAAAATATTTAGTAAATATTATATAATAAATTTACTAAATAAAAAGTGAGAGGTGTACGATGAAAAATTTACAAGAGATCTTCAAAGAAAAGTTTGGAACAGAACCAACAGGCGAATATTTTGCGCCAGGAAGAATTAATTTGATTGGTGAGCACACGGATTATAATGGTGGTTTTGTTTTTCCGGCAGCTATCACAATTGGAACATTTGGTGTAGCAAAAAAACGGGAAGACGATCTCGTTCGTTTATATTCGGAGAATTTTCCTGAAAAAGGAATCATCGAATTTTCAATCAATGATCTGCACTATAAAAAAGAGCATGATTGGACAAATTATCCAAAAGGAATGATGCATTTTCTAAAAGAAGACGGACATGCAATCGACACTGGGATGGAAATTGTTTTTTACGGTACGATTCCGAATGGTGCAGGTCTTTCCTCTTCTGCTTCTATCGAACTTTTGACGGGAGTTATTTTAGAAGATTTATTCCAATTGACGGTGAAACGCCTTGACTTGGTCATTACCGGCAAACGAGTAGAAAATAAATTTATCGGTGTTAATTCTGGGATTATGGATCAATTTGCGATTGGCATGGGACAAAAAGATCATGCATTATTATTAGACACGAATACATTGGAATATGAGGTAGTACCGGCAGAATTTGGAGAATACGTGGTTGCAATCATGAACACTAACAAACGGCGAGAATTAGCAGATTCCAAATATAATGAAAGGCGAGCGGAATGTGAAGAAGCATTAAGCCGGTTGCAAACCAAGCTCACGATCAAGTCACTTGGTGAATTGGATGAAGAAACGTTCTATGCTCATACAGAGCTTATCGGAGATGACACGTTGATCAAACGAGCAAAGCATGCGGTCACAGAAAATCAACGGACATTAAAAGCGAAGGCTGCTTTAGTCAAAGGAGATTTAGAAACCTTTGGTAAATTATTGAATGCTTCTCATGACTCTTTACAAAATGATTATGAAGTAACTGGTATCGAATTGGATACACTTGTTTCTGCTGCTCAAGCACAGCCCGGGGTTCTCGGTGCGCGGATGACCGGCGCTGGTTTTGGCGGTTGCGCGATTGCCCTGGTCAAAGATTCTGAATGGGAAAATTTTGTTGCCACAGTGAAGAAGGAGTATAATAATAAAATCGGCTATGCCACAGATATTTATAAAGCAAGCATTGATGACGGGGCAAGAAAACTTTCTTAGGTTACTGAGGCTGTTTTTAGTGGAGCAGGTCGAAAAAAGTGAAAAATTAGTTACCCAACAGACAAAGGAGAAGATAAAATGGCAGTTTTAGTATTAGGCGGGGCAGGTTACATCGGCTCTCATGCTGTTGATCAGCTTATTGAAAAAGGATACGACGTCGTAGTTGTTGATAATTTATTAACCGGACATAAACAGGCAATCCATCCTGCTGCACGTTTTTATGAAGGCGATGTGCGGGACAAACCGTTTTTGCAGCAAGTATTTGAAAAAGAAGCCATCGAAGGTGTCATTCACTTTGCTGCAAGCTCATTAGTAGGAGAATCAGTTGAAAAACCGCTGATGTATTTTAATAACAATGTCCACGGGATGCAGGTGTTATTGGAAGTGATGCAGGAAAATGATGTGAAACATATCGTTTTCTCATCAACAGCCGCTACTTATGGAGAACCAGAAGAAGTACCGATTCGCGAAACAACACCACAAAAGCCTAAAAATCCCTATGGCGAAAGTAAATTAATGATGGAAAAAATGATGAAATGGTGCGACAACGCGTATGGAATGAAATATGTTGCTTTGCGTTACTTTAATGTAGCAGGCGCTAAAGCAGACGCCTCCATCGGGGAAGACCACAATCCGGAAACGCATTTGGTACCGATTATCTTGCAAGTTGCACTAGGGCAACGGAAACAGTTGGCAATTTTTGGGGATGATTATGATACACCTGATGGGACCTGTGTTCGGGACTATGTACAGGTAGAGGATTTGATTGCTGCTCATATCCTTGCATTGGAATATTTAAAAGCGGGCAATGAAAGCAATGCCTTTAATTTAGGAAGCAATCATGGCTATTCTGTCAAAGAAATGTTGGATGCTGCTCGAGAAGTGACAGGAAAAGAAATTCCGGCAAACGTAGCACCACGTCGTGCAGGTGATCCAGGTACTTTGATTGCAGCAAGTGATAAAGCACAGGAAGTATTAGGCTGGAAACCGCAATATACGGATGTAAAAGCAATTATTCAAACGGCTTGGGATTGGCACGTTAGTCATCCAAACGGGTATGAAAAATAGGAGGGAACAGATTTCATGTCAATCAGTCAAACAATCTTTGACTTTACAACTTTAGCCATCCAAGCAGGTGGGTGGATGGATCTTGATCGTCTTTACCTGCATAATCGCTTGTTGGCGCTAATCGGAGAAGATTCGCTGGATGAAACTATCAGCCAAAAACCACAACAGTCATCAGTGGAATTGCTGGATCAATTAATTATGCAAGCCCAAAAAAATGGTGTAATCACAGACACACCGCAAAAAGAAATCTTGGAAAGTCAACTGATGGATTTTTTGACACCGCCACCATCAGTTGTCAATGCACTTTTTGCCCAACAATATGCAAAAAGTCCGCAAGAAGCTACCGATTACTTTTTCGAGTTATGTAAAACAAACGATTACATCAAAACTCGTGCTATTGCAAAAAATATCGTTTTTCCAGTGGAGACAGAATACGGAGAATTGGAAATCACCATTAATCTTTCGAAACCAGAGAAAGATCCTAAACAAATTGCTGCTGCTCGAAATGTGACAGCGGTCAATTATCCTAAATGTATGCTTTGTATGGAAAATGAAGGCTATCAAGGTCGGGTCAATTATCCTGCTCGGACCAATCATCGAATCATTCGGATGAATCTGGATGGGGAGAGTTGGGGTTTTCAATATTCGCCTTATGCGTATTACAATGAACATTGTATTATTTTAGCTGAAGAACATCGACCAATGAAAATCGGCAAGGAGACCTTCGAACGTTTGTTGCGGATTACGGAAGTTTTACCGCATTATTTTGTAGGGTCAAATGCGGATTTGCCAATCGTTGGTGGATCGATTTTATCTCATGACCATTATCAAGGTGGCAGACACACTTTTGCAATGGCAAATGCCCCAATCGAGAAAAATGTGACGTTATCTGACTTTCCAAATGTTCAAGCAGGAATTGTCAAATGGCCTCTTTCCGTTATTCGCTTGCAATCTGCAAAGCAAGAAGAATTGGTGGAGGCAGCAGAATTTATTTTTGAAAAATGGCGTGATTACTCCGATTACTTGGTGGAAATTTCGGCTTACTCGGAAGATGGTACGCCACATCACACGGTCACACCAATTGCTCGTCGTAAAGATAATTTGTTCGAATTAGATTTGGTTTTGCGAGACAATAATGTCTCCGAAGAACACCCGGACGGTATTTTCCATCCTCATCAAGATGTTCAACACATTAAAAAAGAAAATATCGGATTGATCGAAGTCATGGGACTGGCTGTTTTGCCCCCACGTTTAGCTACTGAATTGGTGGAAGTCGAAAAATATCTTTTAGGTGAAGTCAATCAAATCGCACCTTATCATTTGAAATGGGCGAATGAATTGAAAACCAACTATACGTTTACGAAAGAAACAACGGAAGCTATCCTGCGCAAAGAAGTAGGACTGATTTTTGCACGGGTGTTGGAAGATGCCGGTGTTTTCAAACGAGATGAACAAGGACAGGCTGCCTTTGCTCGGTTTATAGAAGTTTTGTGAAGGGAGTAAGGAATGGCTACCATTAAAGATATCGCAGAAAAAGCGGGTGTCTCACCGGCAACCGTTTCTCGCGTATTGAATTATGATCGTGAGCTTTCAGTCGGTCAAGAAACAAAACAAAAGATTTTTGAAGCGGCAGAAGCATTGAATTATACGAAATACAAAATCAAACAGAAAAAAGAAGCGCAGGTTTTTCGTTTAGTCCAATGGTACGAGGCAGAAGAAGAATTGGCGGATTTGTATTATCTCGCAATTCGTTTGGGGATTGAGAATAAAGCAGAAGAATTGAATATCCGCTTGATTAAGGAACCGTTTGATCAGCTTTCCGAAACACAGACGGATGGAACGATTGCTCTGGGGAAATTTGATGGAAAACAAGTCAAACGGTTTTCTCAACTGAATCAGCCGATTCTTTTTGTGGACTATGATGCGATGAGTGAAGGCTATGATTCATTGACGGTTGATTTTCAACAAGCAGTAGATTTGGTAATCGATCATTTTATTGCAGAGGGACATGAGAAAATCGGAATTCTTTCTGGTTTGGAATATACCAAGGGAAACCACAATGAAATTGAAGATCCCCGCTTAACGGCTTTTCGGCAGCGGATGACGCAATTAAAAATATACGATGCGGACAGTCATCTTTCTGCGGAATTTTCCGTGGAAGGTGGTTATCAAGTGATGAAAACTTTTCTTGCGGCGAATAAAGAGTATCCAACCGCTTTTTTTGCTTCCAGTGATGCCTTAGCAATCGGTGCGATGCGGGCGATTCAAGAAAAAGGACTGTCCTTACCAAAGGATATCTCACTGATTGGCTTTAATGATGTCAGTGTTGCCAAGTATGTGTTTCCAGCACTTTCTACCATTAATGTTCCGACTGAATGGATGGGAGAACTGGCTCTAACTACGTTGCAAGATATTAGTAAAGAAAAAGCTCCCGTTCCTAGAAAAATTACATTGGGAACGAAATTAGTTTTACGGGAATCGACAAAAAAGTAAAATGATAGCAAAAAAGGCTCTTTGTCAAATAGTGTTGTTTTGAATTAAATCTGGAAAAGAGAGCATTCCGGTGTTCTCTTTTTTTGTTATTTAAATGATTATACAGAGATTCTGCTGAATAAGAATTCTCTTGCGCAGGTGGCGGAAAGTACGAAAACCAAAAGCAATCCGTTTGATCACTTTGATTAAATTATTTTTCCCTTCAAGCTTGCCGTTGGAATAAGGGTATTTTAAGGCGTTGCAAATCGCTATTCTGTGTTTGTTTAGGTAAAGAATTGCCTTTTTAAACTCCTGATTTAAATGCACTGGAAGGGTATCTATTAAGTTGAAAAAGGTCGTGTGGTCCTTATTTTCGAAGGATTCTAAAAGATCTTGGTAAACGTCATAACTTTCTCTTAACTCTGGATTGATTGATAATAGATGGTCCTT
>NZ_MAEK01000009.1:0-95695 GCF_009933265.1 Enterococcus sp. JM9B
TTCGAGTCCTACTGCCGGAGTAATTTCGAGATAGCACAGGCTATCTCTTTTTTTGTGCTCTGAAGAATCTTCAAACAGATTGTTGGTAGGAAAAAGCTGGTCTGTGTTACGATCAGTCCAACAAGATTGTTGTAGGGAGGTAATTTGATGAATATTCAATTCAGCAAAGAGGCAAAAGTAAAGTTGGCGCCATTTCTTTCAGAAAAAGCAGTCATTGTATTGGATCTGGATGACGGCGTTGGAAAGTATTCTAAGATGGGTGTTTGCTCATTAGATACCAGTTTTCGCTTATTGGTCCTATCAGAAGAACAAGATTTGAGTGATTACGAGGCAGCAATAGCTAGTGAAATCGGGAAGATCTACATCAAGGAATATTCAAAGCTATACATGGCAGAAGAAATGATTTTTACTGTGGATCAGCGATTACAAGTCTTGAAATTGGGAAGCCCTGGTGGTGTCCTGGATAACTTTGTACCAATCGTTGATTTGCGGAAATAAGTGGAAAATAAAAAGAAAGAACAGAGAGGCAAGTTTCGCTCCCCTGTTCTTTTTATTGTGGACGAGAAATTTCTTCTGTTTTTCCAAGATGGCCATAGAAATTGCCGGCGAGCCGAGAAATTGGCTGTAATTTTTCTGTTAAAATATATTCTTTTTCCTCATCGAAAATTGTTTCATTGAAGTAGTAGTCTGTCACTTCAAGAATAAAAAGGTCACTGATGGTAGTTTCGTCAACAATAATAGGAACGTATTGATGCAGTTTTACTTCCATTCGAATCAATGGTTCTTCAAATCCGGGAACAGCTACCTGCTGGCTATCCACGAGTGTTTGGTCAATCAGAGCCAGTTCGCTTTCTGCCGGAGCAAGCGTTGCGGCGGTTTGGTTCATATCATGAAGAACGGAAGGGGTAACTAAATGAATGACCCCTTCACCATTTTCCAAAAGATTATTGGCAGTATCTTTGGTTTTCCCCTCTTTACGATTGATGGAGAGGGAGACAAGGGGGTGTTTGCTGGCAACAACTGTAAAGTAGCTGAAGGGTGCAGCATTGATTACATCTGTCTGGTTGTTTTTTGTAGTAATCCAGGCGATTGGGCGTGGGGCTACTGTTCCGGTCAAGAATTTATAATTTTGTTTTTGGGTAAGTTGGTTTGCTTGGTAATGTAGCATGAAATCCTCCGTTTTAGTAAGAGAAAAACTGGGAATCACAAATGGATGCCCAGTTTTTTTATTTTTGTAGGTGCTTAGAAAAATGATTATTGACGTTTTTTATTTGCATCTGAAGTATCAAATGGGCGAACGTAATCCTCGATTTCTTTGCGTTTTGGTTCTAAGAATGGTGGCAAGGATAAAATTTCTCCGGCAGCTTCATAGGTTTCGTCTTCTAGGAAACCGGGACCATCTGTTGCTAATTCAAATAAAACTTGCGGTGCTGCCATAAAGTATTCAGAAGCAAAGTAGAAACGCTCTGTGTAGCCGGAATTAGGGAATTCAAGCTGGTTGATGCGATCAATCCACCATTCAAGGGCTTCTTTATCAGCTACCCGTAAAGCCAAGTGGTGGACATTTCCAAAGCCTTCACCGGCAAGCGGCAAATCTGTCCGATGTTCAACGATGATGCTTGCGCCGTTTCCGCCTTCACCGATTTCAAAAAGATGGAAGCTGCCTTCTGCGTCAACTAATTTGAAGCCTAGTACATTGACCAAAACAAGTTGCATGTGTTCAAAGTTTTGAACGGTAACAAAAGCTGGGCCTAAGCCAATGATTGCTGATTCGGCAGGAACATTGGAATTTTTCCAAGGAGTACCGGCAGCAACACCTTGATTTTTTTCGTCAGAAATCAATTGGTAGCGTTGGTTGTCAAAATCTTCAAATTCCAAATATTTTTTGCCGAAACGTTCTTGAATTTCACCGTGATCGACATTATTTTGATTAAAACGATCCACCCAATAATCTAGTGCAGCATCGTTTTTTACGCGGAAAGAGGTACGGGAAATCGAATTTGCTCCCTTTGTCCCTTTAGGAATGCCAGGAAAGTCGAAAAAGGTCATATCGGTACCGGCTGAACCTAAATCATCGGTAAAGTATAAATGGTAAGTTTCAATATCGTCTTGGTTGACGGTTTTTTTGATTAAACGTAAGCCTAAAAGATCCGTGAAGAAACGATAGATTTTTTCTGCGCTTGATGTCATTGCGGTAACATGGTGTAATCCTCTAATTTGTGTATCCATAAATTTGGCCTCCAATAAATTTCACTTTTATATTTCTTACTAAAAGTAAGTATATCGGATTTCATTTTTTTCCGCAATTATTTTGTTTTATAGATTTTAGTGTATAGTAGGAATTGAAAATAAATTTGGAAGAAATAAAAAGGAGAGAAATACGTGAAAGAATGTTTATTTTTTGATTTGGATGGCACCTTGATTGATTCGAGTCAGGGAATTTTTTCCTCCATTCGCTATTCATTGGCTAAAATCAACGGACCAACTTTAGAGGAGGAACAGCTGCGGTCATTTATCGGACCGCCCTTAGCGGATTCTTTTAAAAAGATTGGATTATCGGATAAACACTTGGAACTAGCAGTCAGGTATTATCGGGAAAACTATGCAAAAGAGGGTATCAAGCAAATCGTGGTTTACGAGGGGATTCCAGAAGCTTTGGCTAAGTTGTCGGAAACAAAAACACTGTATCTTGCTACCTCCAAACCGGAGCACTTTGCGGAAGAAATTTTAGCAGTGCTGGGATTTGAAAAGTATTTTACAGGCATTTATGGTGCAGATATGGAAGGGAAACGAGCGGCTAAGGCAGATGTGCTGGCGTATGCGCTGGAGGCGGCGGCAATCGACAAAGAAGCCGCCGTGATGATTGGTGACCGTAAACATGATATTCTGGGAGGAAAGGCAAACGGATTGGCGACCGCTGGCGTTTTGTATGGTTTTGGCAGTCAAGAGGAATTAGCGGCAGCAGGAGCAGAAAAATTATTTGCTACGCCACAAGCAGTGGCAGATTATTTTTCTTTGGTGTAAATTAAATTCCAATAATTCTCTGGGGCGATGGTCTCCCATTCTTTTTCCCAACCATTTTTCAAATAGAAAGCTAAAGCCAATTGATTTTTGGAAACACATTTTAATCGAGCCGGTCGCTCAAGCCGAGCAAGTCCGGCTGTCAATAATTGTTTGCCAATATGCTGACCGGTTGCTTCAGGTGCGACAAAAAGATTGTGGATAAAATTTTCTGGAAGGTAGAGGGAAATAAAGCCGCAGATTTTTTCCTGGTCTTGGGCGACAAGTACTAGTTCTTCTTGTGTGCTTTGGTCGAAATCCGTTAATTGGTACTTGGCGGAGTCTTCCCAAAAAAAGGCCGCTTTTCGACTGTCGTAAAAAATTTTTTGTAGCAGTGGCTTATCTGTTGGGATACTAGGACGAATAAATATAAGAAATCCTTCTTTCGTTTGAATTTTATGTACGAAAAAACGCTGAAACCGTGGACAGGTTCAGCGTTTTTTCAAAGAAATTTTTAAGCCACTTGTCGGGCTTGAACCGACGACCTCATCCTTACCATGGATGCGCTCTACCAGCTGAGCTAAAGCGGCCTGTTATTTAACACAAGATATAGAATACTTGATACTGGTCCGTTTGTCAATGGAAAATTGGTGAGAAGGATCAATTTTTTGAAGGAAACAAAAAAATCACCAAACGAAATGGAAAACGATTGCCAAAAAATTAAAGAGTTGGTATTATATGGGTACATTCTTCCGGCATAGCTCAGTTGGTAGTAGCGCATGACTGTTAATCATGATGTCGTAGGTTCGAGTCCTACTGCCGGAGTTAAATAATAAATAGGAGACGCCATTTTTTGGCGGCTCCTATTTATTTATTGTCGCTGTAGCAAGTTTCTGCTCACCAGAAGGCTCTTTCTTTTTTTGAGAGGAGTGCTTTTATCGTAGTTTTTCGTAAGCTTCTTTGGTCAATTCGGGATTCTTGTTGGTGTAATAATAATCGGTTTTTTTGGTTTTGATTAGTAGAATGGGCTTAGATTGCATGGAGAGATAGAAATTCGCCGATTTGCCATCCACTTGAAAATGTCCCACTGAATAATTTTCTGTGCCATAGCCATTGGTACGAACGACCGCTCCGTTTATATGGTCAATCAATGTGACGGATTCAATTTTCTCTACTGGAATAGTAGAAGAAGTGGCTAAAGGAGCAGTTAATTCCACCTGGTTTTCTTCTAGTGAAAACTTAAAAGGATCGGCAGTAAAGTCGTAGAGATAAGATGTGGATAAGATTGCTACCATCACACCCACTAGCAAAAGGCCAACCGCTCCCATAATCAGTTTACCAACAGGACGGCCAAGATTGACAGACATATTCATTCCAATCCGGTCCGGCAAAAACAAACGAGTGTCATTAGGATTGATGTAGACGCCATACCGCCAGTACTGATCTTCCCCCATATAACGGTAATCTGGAATCTGACTTAGCAGTTGATCTTGTTTTTGACGTAATCGCAGTAAAAAGCCGATACTGGCAAAAGCACTTGCAATCAAGATAAAAAGCCCAGCACCGACCCACAGTTTTCCTGCCCACCCAGAAATATCCAGACGGAATAAAGGCAAATAGAGGATCGGAAGAATCATGTAAGCACCGGTCACTGTCAAAAGAGACCAGTAATGTTTTGTCAGATCGTTGTATTGCCGGTTGATTTTTTGGTCATTCGTCATCGGACGAACGGATAAACGAGAAAGAGAGTACCAGAAAATAATAAATAGCAGCCAAATGAGCGCAGTACTGAACAATAAAGGCCATGTGGTGAGAGAATCTTTTTGCAGGGTCAGTACACTGCCAATTATCAACAGGGCAAGGGAGGGCAGGAACCAAAGCCAAGAGACGAGTTTTTTATTTTTTGTTTGAATGAGCTGGGTGTCAATAAGAATCGGTTCAATAGGTAGTTGCCAATTTTTTTCAACGATCAGCCGATGCAGCTTGCGAATGTACAGAATTTCGCAAATATAATACACTGAAAGTAGCAGCAAATTTACCCAAAGCAGGGTCATTACGAAGGCTTCGTATTTTGGCAGTAACATCAAAAAACTGAAAATACTCAGACCAATGGCAATTTGCAGCAGCCGGAGTTTATACTCCTTCGCGATTGCTACGACTTCCGGTGCATTTAAGTGATGGGGTGCTAAGGTATTTTCCAACAAGACGTGATTATGCGGTGTGCCTGCTAAACGCAGTGAAAGTGCCATTACAACATGAATAATGATAAAAATGCCGACTAAAAATATACGCATGCTAGTCCCTTCCTTCGGTGAATTCTTTTAGATAATGGTGAACGTCTGCTAAAATTTGTTTCTCGGAGCGATGATGTAAAACGGCTTGAGCTAAAAGGACCGCCAACTGGTTTTGATAGTCCTGCTGGGTCTCTTCCCGATAGTTTTCTGGGAGTCGAACGGTGGTCCCTTTACGACGATCCGTAATCAGGTAACCGGCTTCTTTTAAAAAGGTGTAGGCTTTGGCGATGGTCATCATGTTGACACCTAATTCGTCGGCTAATTGACGAACGGAGGGGAGCTGTTCATTCACCTGTAAATCACCACGGGCGATTCCCAAAATGATTTGATCGCTGATTTGCCGATAAATCGGTTCCTCGGAGCGACTATCGATTTCTAACAACATATTCTTCACCTCTTTGTATTATATATATTAATACAACCGATACATAAAAGCAATCGATGACTATTTGTTAAGTAGCTGTAATGGGATGGAAATAATGTTATTTTAAAATAGAGAGTAAGCTTTTTTAAGGAAAATAAGTGAAACATCAAGGCTCGAAAGGAGTTTCCCTCATGAAGAAACAAAATAGAGAACCTTATTTTGATAATGCAAAATTTTTTTTGATGATTCTGGTGGTCTTTACCCATCTGTTGCAGCCATTTATTGAAGACCATCCTTTTTATACAGATCTTTATTATTTCATTTTTACATTTCATATGCCTGCCTTTATTTTGATTGCCGGCTTCTTTACTAAAAATTTTAATCGTCCGGGAAATATCAAAAAATTATTCAAAAAATTGGTATTGCCTTATATTTTGTTCCAGTTGATTTATTCCGCTTATTATTCTCTGATCGGTTTACAGCGGGAATTTTCGTGGGAGCTGCTGGTTCCCCAATGGTCGCTGTGGTTTCTGCTTAGTTTATTTTTCTGGCAGTTGTCCTTGTATCTTTTTCAATATCTCCGACCGGAAGTTGGTATCACCCTCAGCTTTATTTTGAGTTTGTTAAGTGGGTATCTGCCTTTCATGTCTCGAGATTTGACGTTGCAGCGAACTTTTGCGTTTTTGCCTTTCTTTGTGATTGGACATTATGTGACAAAAGAACAGGTGGATAACATTAGACGGGGAAGTCATCGTCTTTTAGGAATCGCCGGATTGTTTTTCATTTTTCTTTTTATCCGTAACATTGAATATTTGAATAAATACATGGTTTTTGGTTCGAAACCTTACGAAGAATTTTTGGCTTCGCCTTTGTTGGGAAGTGCGGTACGGATGCTGATGCTGGCGTTGGGATTGATCGGAACCTATGGGGTGCTGGCGCTGGTTCCCCGCAAACAGCTCATTTTGACAAGGTGGGGCGCCAATACGTTGCTGGTGTATCTTTTGCAGGGCTTTTTCATCAAAGGATTGCGCGCGGTGGCCATCGAAGAAACCAAGTTGACAATGCTGGGATTATGCGGACTTTTTCTTGGAAGTGTTCTTTTGACGATTGTTTTGTCCTCAGGGAAAATGGCGGAGGCGTATCAACGGCTTCAAACAAAACTGGATGCGTTGGTGGATTGGCTGACTATGACAGCACCCGATAGCTGATCTTCTTTCATGAATAGAAAATAATTTTCTGAATATTCCCGCAAATCTTGTTTTCCATGGCTTTGAGGAGTAAAATGAGGAAGATTAGTACGTGAAAGGATGAAAAAAATGTCTGAAATTTCAAAAGAAATGACTACAAACTTTGCTGCAGATTTTGCAGCAAATAAGAAACACTTGGCACTACAACGCACAGTGGTAAAAAATGGAATCAAGGCTTCTGCGGAAAATGTCAGCGCACAGGTCAATAATGTTCCGGTTTTTTCTGTGGATGTAGCGACTGGGAAAGTTGCCAACCAAAAACAATCCGGTCGTTGCTGGATGTTTGCAGCGTTAAACACCTTCCGTCATAAAATGTTGAACACTTTCCAATTGAAGGATTTTGAACTTTCTCAAAATTATACCTTCTTCTGGGATAAATACGAAAAAGCCAATTACTTTTATGAAAATATTTTAGCAACTGCAAAGGAAGACGTAACAAGCCGGAAGGTTGCCTTCTTGCTGCAAACCCCTCAACAAGACGGTGGACAATGGGACATGATGGTCTCGATTTTTGAAAAATACGGGGTCGTTCCTAAAACAGCAATGCCAGAAAGTAGCAATTCGTCAAATTCACGGGATTTGAACACCTTTTTAAATAAAAAATTGCGGAAAGATGCTGTCGCATTGCGCCAACTTGTAGCAGATGGAAAAACAGCGGGAGAAATCCAAGCAGAAAAAGGGAAAATGCTTCAAGATGTGTATGATTTTCTAGCCATTTCTTTAGGCACACCACCAGAAAGCTTTGATTTTGAATACCGTGACGAAGAAAAAAATTACCATCTGGATCAAGCTCTGACACCACAAACCTTTTACAAAAAATATGTGGATGTGGATTTAGACAACTATGTCAGCATCATCAATGCACCGACTGCAGACAAACCATTTAACCGTTCTTACACGGTCGAAATGTTAGGAAATGTTGTGGGTGGGAAAGACGTTCGTTATTTGAATGTGGATATGACAACCTTCAAAAAATTAGCGATTGCGCAGTTGGAACAAGGGGAATCTGTCTGGTTTGGCTGTGATGTCGGTCAATCTTCGACGCGGGATTCAGGAATCATGTCCCTAGATGCTTATTCCATGAATGAGTTGTTTGATGTCGACTTTACCATGACCAAAGCGCAACGCCTAGATTTTGGCGAAAGTTTGATGACCCATGCGATGGTATTGACGGGTGTTGATTTGGTAGAAGGTCAATCAACCAAATGGAAAGTTGAAAACAGCTGGGGAGAAAAAGTTGGTGACAACGGCTTCTTCGTCATGAGCGATGCGTGGATGGATGAGTTTACCTACCAAATCGTTGTTCGCAAAGACTTTCTGACTCCAGAACAACAAGCCGCTTTTGACGCAGATCCACAAGTTTTAGCACCTTGGGATCCTATGGGCGCATTAGCATAACAAAAGAAGTGCAAAAAGAAGAATCGGGAAACTGATTCTTCTTTTTTTGCAGGGACGATTCCTGCAGTTTCTGCTATACTTAAAGGTATTAGAGCAAAATCTATTGAATTTTAGGAGGCAAATTTTGGCAAAATACACGAACCAGCATGAAGTCGCTTATTATGAATGTGACGTGAACCAAACCATGACCTTTCCGGCAATGATCGGTGTGGCAATCAAGACTTCCGAAGAGCAAAGTGCATTTTTGGAGCGGGATTCGGCGTTCGTCCGTTCTTTCGGGCTGACTTGGGTCATCACGAATTACCTGATGACGATTACTCGATTGCCTCGCGTAGGGGAAACGATTCTTGTCACGACAGAAGCCACTGCCTACAACAAGTACTTTTGTTACCGAAATTTTTGGCTGCAGGATCAAGAAGGCAATGAACTGGTGAAAATGGAATCAGTTTTCGTTTTGATGGATATTGAAAATCGCAAAATGAGCAGTGTTCCTGAAGAAATCATTGCGCCTTATGAAAGTGAAAAAATTAAACGAATCAAACGGTATCCGAAAATTCCGGCAATTGAAACGGGAAAAAGTTTGACCTATCGGGTTCGTTTCTACGATATCGACAGCAATCAGCACGTCAACAATGCGATGTATTTTAATTGGATGATCGATGTATTAGGCTATGAATTTCTCAGCGCTCATGTGCCACAAGAAGTCAATGTCCGTTTTGATAAAGAAGTTGAGTATGGCCATGAGATTGAAAGCCATTTTGAAGTTATTTCATTAGCGGATGGACAAGTAGAAACCCGACACAATATTCGAATGGGAGAACAAACCTATTGTGAAGCTGTCATCACATGGAAAAAATAAAACAAAGCACGCTTTCCTTGCCAAGGGAGCGTGCTTTGTTTTATGAAAAAGGCGGATGATTAATCAGCCATGAAAGTAATGAGGGCCTCTGATGTCAATTGACGATTTTTGGCAATCAATAATTTGAGCCGGGCTTTTTGTGAATTGATCCCACTGCAAAAAATAATTCCTCGTTCTTGAAGATCTTTCCCTCCGCCTTCATAATCGTAAACAGGTTCTGCAATGCCATTGAAACAGCGGGAAACTAATACAATGGGAATGTTTTGTTCCAGCAATTTTTGCAGGGGCGGCAAGGTTTGCGGCGGCAGATTGCCAGCACCCAAGGCCTCGATGACTAACCCATCAATTTGATTTTGAGCCAGCGCCTCAAATAATTCCCCGTCCATTCCGGCATACGCTTTGACGATGGGAATAATGCCCTCCACGGTATCAACATCCCAATGAACCGTGGGTAATAATTCCTGTAAAAAAATAATTCGATTTTTGGTCACCAAACCGATAGGTCCCAACGTTGGCGTACGAAAGGTTGCCACATTTGTCGTATGAGTTTTTGTCACGTAGCGGGCAGAGTGGATTTCATCATTCATCACGACTAGAACCCCTTTGCCGATTGCTTCCGGTGCAAGAGCCACCCGAACAGCACTTTCAAAATTGTACAACCCATCACTGCCTAACTCATTGCTGGAGCGCATGGCACCGGTCACGATAATCGGCAGCAGATTGCCGATTGTAGTATCCAAGAAAAAAGCCGTTTCTTCTAAAGTATCTGTTCCATGAGTGATCACCACAGCATCGATTCCGGCGAGTTTAGCAAGCTGGATTCGTTCCTTTAGTTGCAGCATATGACTAGGCTGAATGTGAGGACTAGGAAGATTAAAAATATCCTCCACGATAACTTCTGCTGTGTCAGGCAGGTCAATTTTGGCATCCATCAACGGGTTGACAACATCAGGGCTGACTTTTCCAGTTAAGGTATTTTCTTTCATGGCAATGGTGCCGCCGGTATGTAAAATGAGTATGCGGGTCATGTGATGTTCCTCCAATCAAATCTTTACTGTTTTCCTAAAATTATTGTATACTATCTTAATAAGAAAAAAAATAGGTGTGATGAATGAACGATGATCAGAGTTGGTTTGACCCGATTTGATGAACACGAATTTTTGACCGGAAAAAAGAAAAGTACGTTGTTTGAGTACGCCAGCCATTTACCAGTGGTAGAATTAGATACCAGTTATTATTTTGTTCCTAAAAAATCAGTAGTGGAGAATTGGTTGACTCAAATTCCCGAAAACTTTCAATTTATTATGAAACTTCCCAGCAGCTTGACTTGCCAAGACGAATTGCCGGAAGGAAAAACGATGCAGGATATGGCAGAGGAATTTTTGACAAATCTAGCACCGATGATTGACAGTGACCGTCTTTTTTGTGCTCTTGCCCAATTTCCGGCAACATTTAAATGTACCAAAGAAAGTGTAGCGCATCTGCGAATGCTACGGCAACTCTTTCCAAACCTGTCCCTTGCTGTTGAGTTTCGGGATTACTCTTGGTATGAGCCCCGCTATCTTGAAAAAACACGACAGTTTATGTCAAGCCAGCAGTTTTCACTGGCGGTGATCGATGAACCAAAAAAATTGTCTACTACGGTTCCGTTGGATGCCTTTGTCACCAATTCCGCATTTACACTCTGCCGTTTTCATGGAAGAAATGATGTTGGCTGGCAGGCGAAAGGTCCGGATGCTCAGAGCAAACGAACGTTGTATCATTACTCACAGACTGAATTGGCAGAATTGCAGGCAACGATTGAAAAAGTGGCGGAGGATTCCCAAAATGTGGTAGTGATTTTTAACAACAATGCAGGCGGCGATGCGGCAGAAAATGCGATGGAATTAAATGAACGGATGAATTTGACCTATCAAGGATTGAATCCAGGTCAATTGGATTTATTTTGAGGAGAACAATGATAAAAGCTATTTTTTTTGATATTGACGGTACCTTGCTTTCCAGCCGGGGAGAAGTTTTGGAAAGTACTAAAAAAGCCATTCAACAAGCGCGGGCAAAGGGAATTTTTGTCGGAGTCGCTACGGGTCGGGGTCCGGTAAAAATCACAGAGTTGCTCAATGACTTGCCATTAGATATGTACGTGACTTATAACGGACAATTGGTTTATACAAAAGAGGAAACGATCCATGCACAAGCCTTTCAACAAGAGACTTTGCGGCAAATCGTTCACTATGCAGATATCCATAGCCGCCAAATTATGTTTGGAGCACGGGATCAAATCGATGGCAGTCGGACGATGATGTTGAGTCAATCGATGGCAGGGAAAAAAATGATTCGCTTTTTGCCGCGGCATTTTCCGGTAGCCATTTTAAAACAGACATTGCAAAAATTGAGCTTCTACAAAAGCAAAAACCATTATAAAAAAATGGCGATTTTGAAACAACCGATTTATCAATGTATGATGCTAAGCGTGCAGGGAGAAACGGAAAAATTGATCCAGCAATTTCCAATGTGTGACTTCCAGCGTTCTAATCCCTATTCGGTGGATATTGTACCAAAGGGCGGCTCTAAAATTCGTGGTATCCATGCCTTTTTGGAGCATCACGGTATTGCTGTTTCTGAGTCCATGGCCTTTGGCGACCACATGAATGATATTGAAATGCTGCAAGGCGTGGGCGTGGGAATTGCGATGGGAAATGCCCAGCCCATCGTTAAAGAAACAGCGGTGTACGTAACAGATACGAACAACCAAGATGGCATTGCGAAAGCGTTGCGTCACTACCAAGTAATTGAATAGGAGACGATCCATTGAAACCCTTTGAAATGACAGAAGAATTCCACCATATTTTTGATCCTAGAAAGCCGCAACACCCAACTGCTTTTTCAGCTGAAGAAGCAGGACATCGAGCAGCCTTTAAAATCGAAGAGCTTGTGGAATTTTTGTATGCCGCCAGTAGAAATGATTCGCAGGTATTTAATGATGGTGTTGCAGCACTCCATCAGGCGATTGATCATGGACAGGCAAAAATTGTTGCCAAAGGAAAGCCTAGTGAAGATTCGTTAGTGGAGCAAGTCGATGCGTTAACGGATTTGCTGTATCTGACTTATGGCTCCTTTTCCTTGTTGGGCGTGGACCCGGAACCGATCATGGCGATCGTTCATGAAGCCAACATGGCAAAACTTTTTCCTGACGGGAAGCCCCACTATGATCCAGAAACAAATAAAGTGCTGAAACCTGCGGACTGGGGAGAAAAGCATGCCCCCGAAGCACGGATTAGAAAAGCCATCGAGCAACAAAAAAAATGGTCAGAAAACGAGTAATTCGTTTTTTCTGACCATTTTTTTAATCGAAAAAGGTATAATACAACGTTCGAATAGCTAGTTTTTCCTGATCCTTATGAATACCAAACATGATGCTAACTTCAGAAGAACCTTGGTTGATCATTTCTAAGTTGATTTTTTTGCGGGCAAGAGCAGCGGTGCTTTCGGCAGTGATCCCCACCCGTTGCCGCATTCCTTCACCAACGACCATAATCATAGATAAGTCATGGGTGATTCGCAGTTCATCAGGATCAATTTCATAGGCAATGGTACGCAGCAATTCTTCTTCAATTGCTGGTGTTAATTGATTCGCCCGTAAAACGATGGAAATATCATCAATTCCAGAAGGCATATGCTCGTAACCCAAACCAAAATCTTCAAAGATCGTCAAAATACGGCGGGTAAAACCGATTTCTCTATTCATCAAGTATTTGTTGATATAAATCATCGTAAATCCTTCATCGCTGGCGATTCCTACCACCGGTTTTTCATGGCGATCCCGTTGGTTGGTGATTTTTGTTCCGGGAGCCATCGGATTATTGGTATTTTTGATAACTACCGGAATTTTAGCCCGGTAAGATGGCATGAGCGCTTCATCATGAAAAACTGTGAAGCCGGCATAAGCCAATTCCCGCATTTCCCGATAGGTCAATTCTTTAATCAGTTCAGGATGGTAGACAAATCCTGGATGGGCAGAGTAGATACCATCGACATCAGTAAAGTTTTCGTAGAGGTCTGCTTTGACCCCGGAAGCGACGATTGAGCCTGTGATGTCAGAGCCGCCACGGGAAAAAGTACACACTTTGCCTGCTTCGGTATAGCCAAAAAATCCTGGAATGACTAATACTTCTTCAGAGGTTGCCCACTGATTGATTTTTTCGTAAGCCTTCAGCAGGATACGGGCGTTCCCCGGTTCATCAGTAACTAAAATGCCTAAAGCCTGCGGATTGACATAGCGTGCCGCAATGCCTTGCGCTTGTAAAATTCCGGCAATCAGCTTAGCGTTGTTGTCTTCACCACTTGCTAAAATCGTATCATAGAGATGGGGATTATCTGTGGTTTCCAGTGTTTTTAACGCCATCAGGTCCTGCCAGATTTTTTTCAACGTTTCTTCGGACAGATTAAATGCCTGACCGATTTCTTTGTAGCGATCAAAAATCAGTTGCAATAGTACATCCAGATTTTTTCCCGCTATTTTTTCATTATATAATTGAATCAGCAG
The DNA here is from genome assembly GCF_009933265.1 of Enterococcus sp. JM9B. Taxonomy (NCBI): domain Bacteria; kingdom Bacillati; phylum Bacillota; class Bacilli; order Lactobacillales; family Enterococcaceae; genus Enterococcus; species Enterococcus sp. JM9B. The sequence goes on from NZ_MAEK01000009.1 coordinate 13,706, forward strand.
ATCCGTCACTTTCGTATCCTTGCCTGATCGTTTTCCCGGCGCAGAAACCACGATGAATTTGCGTTCGGGATCGTCTTTGATGATTGCTACTACTTTTTTTACCTGTTCACTAGAAGCCAGTGAACTGCCTCCAAATTTTGCTACTTTCATCTTATCGCCTCGATTTTATATTTCATATAGATTACAAAAAAATGAGAAAAAAAGCAAGTTTTCAGAGAATAAATGAAAAATAAATTGAAAAATGACGGAAAGTAAGGAGAAAGAGACCTTGGTAATCAGGTCGTTTTATGAAAATCCCCCAATGAAAAAAGTCAAAAGTTTTTTTCCGTTACGTAGTGATTGCCACATAGGTTTGTGATATAATCTAGCGTAGATGCCTTTTGTTGAAAACAGGCGAAGAAAAGCAGAATTTCAATTAGATAAGCATAGCCAAAGTTATTTTAAGGCTTCAAACATTGTATATTCGAAAGCGGAGGAACTTTAAATGGGAAGTAATGTTATCATCGGAATCGTAATTGCTGTCATAGTTGTGGCGGCAGTGCTCTACTCGATTAGTTTTTTCATGCGCAAGAAAAATGAGGAGCGCCTCAAAGTTTTGGAGAAACGAAAGGAAGAACTGTTTGATCTGCCAGTGATCGAAGAAGTCGATGATGTAAAGAAAATGCATCTGGTTGGACAAAGTCAGAATACCTTTCGAGAATGGAACCAAAAGTGGACGGATATCTCCACCAGTGATTTCGCTGAATTAGAAAGCCAAATTTTTGAAGTTGAGAGTTTAAATGAAACCTTCCGCTTCCTTAAAGCGAAAACGGCAATCGGTGATGCAGAGGCAACGATGGATCACATGGAAAAAGAAGTCGAAGAAATTCGTGCCGGTCTGAAGGAACTACGGGAAAGCGAAGAACGCAACTCCCTTGAAGTCCAAAAAGCGTTGGATATCTACGAAGACCTGAAAAAAGGGTTACGGGAAAATGGTGACGAATACGGTCCAGCCTATTCAGAATTACAAAAACAAATCAAAAACATCGAAATCGAATTTACACAGTTTGTCACACTGAATACCTCCGGTGACCCGGTAGAAGCAAGAGAAGTCCTGGAAAAAGCAGAAAAACATACTTACGAGTTGGATGATGTAATCAAACGTATCCCAACCGCTTACGAAGAACTGAACAAAACTTTCCCAGATCAGTTAAAAGAAATTCAAGATGGCTACAAACGCTTGTTGGCAGATCATTACGTGTTCCCAGAAGAAAATTTCCAAGATGAAATCAATCGCGTGAAAAAACGAGTGGAAAATTCCATGAAGGATTTGGAAAAGACCGAGATCGACGCAGTAGAAGTCGCTAACCGGGATACTTCAAGTGCCATTGATTCTCTTTATACGGTAATGGAACGGGAAATCGATTCGAAAAAATATGTACTTAAAAATCGACAAGTCATTACAGATTATATCCAACATGCAACGAAAAATAATCGTCAGCTATTGATCGAGTTGGATCACACCGCACAAAGCTATACGTTGAATCATAATGAGCTAGGCCGGGTACGTGGTTTCCAATCTGAAATTGATGAGTTGGCAAAACGCAATGGCGAGATCGAGCCGATGATGGCCCATCACGAAATCCCTTTTTCAGAGGTTCAATCTTTCTACAAAGATGCTTACAAGATTTTGGATGACATTGAAAACCAACAGGTAGAGATCGATGATTCTCTTCATGACTTGCGTAAGGGAGAAAAAGCTGCGCAGGAAAAAGTGGAACAATATGAATTCAAATTACGCAACTTAAAACGTTTCGTGGAAAAACAACGCTTGCCTGGCTTGCCAGGAGATTATTTGGAATTCTTCTTTGTAGCGACGGATCGTGTAGAAGAATTAAGCAAAGCCTTGAATAAAATCCGAATCAACATGGAAGAAGTCAACAAACTGGTTGATATTTGTAACGAAGACTTAGAATTGTTGGATGAAAAAACCCATGACCTTGTGGATGCCGCAGCGTTGACGGAACAAATGATGCAATACGCCAATCGTTACCGCCATTCCCATCCAGAAATCAAGGCGTCCATTGACAAGAGTCTTCAACTGTTTACGAAAGACTATCGTTACCAAGAAGCATTGGATGAAATCGGCGCTTCCTTGGAACGGGTAGAACCCGGTGCTTTCAAACGTATCGAAAGTTTCTACTTCAATAACCGTGATTTAGTATAAATGCAGAACTTGAAACATTCCTTTGAGTGTTTCAAGTTTTTTTATGGAATAAAAAGAAAATCGCTTACAAAAAGCTGTACCTTGAAAGGAAGCGACACAGCGTATATAATGGGTAAGAATTTCCAAAAGAGAGGGATTTTTTCATGATTTATTTTGATAATAGTGCAACAACGCCCATTTTTCCACAGGCACTTGATACATATGTAAAAACCAGTCAACGGATCATTGGTAATCCATCGAGCTTACATGATTTAGGCAGTCAGGCAGATCGTCTGCTTCAGCAGGCCCGCAAGCAAATTGCAGAATTGCTTTCTGTTGCACCTGGGGAGATTTGGTTTACTTCCGGTGGGACAGAAGGGGACAACTGGGTAGTAAAAGGAACCGCAATTGAAAAGCAAACCTACGGACGCCACATGATTATTTCTAGTATTGAGCATCCGGCTGTCTCAGAAACTGCGGCACAATTGCAAGAGCTTGGCTTTGATATCAGTATTGCACCGGTAGATGCCGCTGGATTCGTAGATGTTGCCGCATTAGAAAAACTGATTCGTTCAGAAACAATTTTAGTTTCAATTATGGCAGTCAATAATGAGATCGGTTCGATTCAACCAATCAGGGAAATCAGTGAAGTATTGAAGAATCATCCTAAGATTCATTTTCATGTGGATGCCGTACAGGCAATCACCAAAGTTCCCCAAGAAAAATGGCTGACCGATCGAGTGGATTTTGCAACGTTTTCTGCTCACAAATTTCACGGACCGCGAGGAGTCGGTTTTATTTACTGGCGAAAAGGTCGGAAAATCGCTCCGTTGTTGACGGGTGGCGGTCAGGAACAAAATCATCGCAGTGGAACGGAAAGTGTGCCGGGCATCGTCGCAATGGCAAAAGCATTGCGCCTTTCTTTAGAAAAAAAAGCAGAACGGCCTCAACATGTGCAGCTTTTGAAAACTTATTTGCATACTGCTTTGGCAGCATATGATAAAGTAACGATTTTTTCTGAGGAAGAAAATTTTGCCCCCCATATTTTATGTTTCGCCCTTAAAGGTATTCGTGGGGAAGTAATGGTGCATGCGTTCGAAGAAAAACAGATTTACCTTTCTACAACGAGCGCTTGCTCCAGCCGAAAGAAGATGGCAAGCAGTACCCTGCATGCCATGCATGTACCCAATGCCCTTGCCACCTCAGCCGTCCGCATCAGCTTAGATGAAAGCAATACGATGGCAGAGGTTGAGCAATTCCTGATTATTTTCAATCAACTCTACCAAAAATTTTCTAAAATCAACTAAGAAGAATAGTCCAAAAAAAAAGGATGGTCGTTCCACTTTGACTAAAAAAGCAAGTGGGAGGATATATGTAGTGAAAATTTAATACCTAAGGGAGTCTATCACGTGAAATATACAGAAATTATGGTTCGTTATGGTGAACTATCCACCAAAGGAAAAAATCGCCGCAGTTTTATTATGCAGTTGGCAGAAAATGTTCGCCGGACATTGTCGGATTTTCCAGCAGTAAAAATCCATGCTGAACGAGATCGCATGCACCTGCTTTTGAATGGCGCTGATAGTGATGAAATCATTCCTAAATTGCAAAAAGTTTTCGGTATCCAAAATTTTTCTCCTAGTATCCAAGTCGCTAAAACGGTTCCGGCTTTGAAAGAAGCTGTGCAAGAAGTGATGCAGGAAATCTATACTGGAAAGGAAACGTTTAAAATCACGGCAAAACGTAGCGACCATGATTTTGAGCTAGACAGCAATGAGTTGAATCAAGTTTTAGGGAATGCAGTATTTGATCTTTTTCCTGAGATTCAAGTTCAAATGAAAAAACCAACAATCAATTTACGAGTAGAGATTCGTTTGGATGGTGCCTATCTTTCTTATGAAACGATCAAAGGTGCTGGCGGTTTACCGGTTGGAACCAGCGGTCGTGGCATGCTGATGCTCTCAGGTGGCATCGATTCACCGGTGGCGGGTTACTTGGCGATGAAACGGGGCGTAGAAATCGAAGCCGTCCATTTTGCCAGCCCTCCGTATACTAGTGAGCAGGCGTTAAAAAAAGCCAAGGATTTGACTGAAAAATTGGTTCCATATGTGGGCAGTATTCAATTTATCGAAGTACCTTTCACTGAAGTGCAAGAAGAAATCAAACGCCACGTGCCACAAGGGTATTGGATGACACTGACTCGACGAATGATGCTCCGCTTAACGGATGCGATTCGTGAGATGCGTAAGGGCCTGGTCATCATCAATGGCGAGTCCTTGGGGCAAGTAGCCTCACAAACTCTACAAAGTATGGTAGCAATCAATGAGGTAACTACGACACCAATTATTCGGCCGGTAGTCACGATGGATAAATTGGAAATCATCGAAATTGCGGAACGCATCGATACTTTTGAATTGGCGATCCAACCCTTTGAAGACTGCTGTACGATTTTTGCTCCCCCTCAACCAAAAACACGCCCTCGCTTGGATAAAGTGCAGGAATACGAAGAACGCTTGGATATCGAAGGGATGATGGTTCGTGCGTTGGAAAACTTGAAAATTGACCGCATCGAAGGCAGTCAAACTGCAGAATTTGAAGAATTACTTTGATTTATCTGCCTTTTGAAAATAAATAGAATGAATGAGCAATCGTCAAAAATTATTTGGCGATTGTTTTTCATTTTGAACTAAAAACGCTTGCAGACTAGGATATCTCATGCTAAACTTATTATGTGAAATAATTAACAAAGGAGTTCCGTTATGGTTGAAGAAACAAAATTAAGAACGATCCCCAAAGCGACAGCAAAACGGCTGCCTTTGTATCTCCGGTATTTAAAAATGTTAAAAAATGCAGAGGTAACCCGTATCAAATCGAAAGAATTCAGTGAGCTCACCCAGATTCCTTCTGCGACGATTCGCCGGGATTTTTCTCATTTAGGAGAGTTGGGCCGCAGCGGATACGGCTATGAAGTCAGCTATTTGATCGAAGTTTTTAATAGTATTTTAGATACAAATGATGAAAAACGGATCGCATTGATCGGTTTTGGTAATTTGGGAAAAGCCTTAGCTAATAATAATTTTCGCCGCAATGAAAATTTAACGATCGTCAGCGTCTTTGATAGTAATCCTGAAATCATTGGGAAAGAAATCGATGGACATGTAGTACAGGATGTTCGTAATTTGGCGGCGGTTGTGAAAGAAAAAGAATTGACAGTTGCAATCTCCACCGTGCCGAGCCACTATTCCCAGTGGGCGATTGATCAGATTGTAGCAGCCGGCATCACGGCTATTTTAAATTTTGCACCTGATCGTGTGGAAGTACCAGCCAATGTTCATGTACAATACATTGATTTGACGACAGAATTACAGACGTTGATTTTTTTCGATCAGAATTATCAAGGCGAAGCAACCCGCTAGGCAATTTTTTTGTTGTTTTGATTTTTGTCTACTATACTGTAAAGATACCCAAAGTAATAGGCTGACTATCCAGTGTGAAGTAAGCAATCATAGGAGGAATTACAGTGTCTTTAGAAGTATCGCGAAAAGGAACGATGTACAAGGTTCCCGGCAAACAGCCGCAAGTTGGAGAACAGGCACCTTTTTTTCAGTTGCCGGACTTGCAGGAAAAAAGTCATTCATTACCTGATTTTAAAGGAAAACCAACGATTTTGAGTGTCATCCCTGACATTGATACTCGGGTTTGTGCCTTGCAGACAAAACGCTTCAATCAAGAAGCCAGCAAAATTTCGGCAATTCATTTTGTGACGATTTCCAATAATACAAAAGAGCAGCAAGCAGCGTGGTGTGGGCAAGAAGGTGTTGATATGTTGATGTTGCACGACACGGACCATTCATTTGGCGATGCCTATGGATTATGGATTCCTGAATTTGGTCATTTGGCGCGAGCAATTTTTGTATTGGATTCGAAGGGTGTGGTTCAGTACCAAGAAATCAGCCAAGAAATCTCGCAAGAACCAAACTATGAGCAGGCGCTTGCCGCAGCCAATGCCCTAATCTGATTGACTTTCAAAAAACTTCATTGTAGAATAAACCATGATGAAGAACAAGAGGAGTAGCTAAGAACTCGTTCAAGAGAGAAAGTCGCTTGCTGAAAGACTTTTACGTTAGACTTAGTGAAGGTAGCTTGGGAGTCTTTGATCTGAAGGCAGTAGGATCAAACGAGTGGTGATCGTTAACACACCAGATAAGAGGCAGCAAAATTTGCTGCAATTTAGGTGGTACCGCGTAATTTACGTCCTAAGATGCGAAAGCATTTTAGGACTTTTTTATTTTTTTAGCGGCTTGCCGCAAGGATATTTTTTTTACAATGAGAACACAGGAGGAATTGAGATGACAGAAAAAAATTTATCGACCAAGTACAATCCTCAAGAGGTAGAAACCGGTCGTTATCAACAATGGCTGGACCAAGATCTGTTTAAACCAAGCGGCGACAAAAAAGCAAAACCTTATTCAATCGTGATCCCCCCACCAAATGTTACCGGGAAATTGCATTTAGGACACGCATGGGATACGACGTTACAAGATATGCTGATCCGTCAAAAACGGATGCAAGGCTTTGACACCTTATGGTTACCGGGAATGGACCATGCGGGAATCGCCACACAAGCAAAAGTAGAAGAAAAATTACGGGAACAAGGCATCTCCCGTTACGATCTTGGTCGGGAAAAATTTGTTGACCAAGTGTGGGAATGGAAAGAGGAATACGCAGGACATATTCGGGAACAATGGGCAAAGATGGGACTTTCCCTGGATTATAGCCGAGAACGTTTCACTTTGGATGATGGATTGTCCGAAGCAGTTCGCAAAGTGTTTGTAACCCTTTTTGAAAAAGGACTGATCTATCGTGGGGAATATATTATCAACTGGGATCCGCAAGCACGGACGGCCCTTTCTGATATTGAGGTTATCCATAAAGATATTGAGGGTGCCTTTTACCATATGACCTACCCCTTGTCAGACGGCAGTGGCGAAGTTGAAATTGCGACGACACGTCCAGAAACGATGTTGGGAGATACGGCAGTGGCGGTTCACCCTGATGATGTCCGGTACCAAGAGCTGATTGGAAAAACAGTCATTTTGCCATTGGTAGACAAAGAAATTCCAATCATTGCGGATGCATATGTAGATATGGATTTTGGTACAGGTGTTGTAAAAATCACGCCTGCTCATGATCCGAATGACTTTGAGGTCGGTAATCGCCATGATTTGCCACGGGTCAATGTAATGGAAGAAGACGGCAAGATGAACGAACTAGCTGGTAAGTATGCCGGTATGGATCGCTTCGCCGCTCGTAAAGCTATCGTTGCTGACTTGAAGGAACTGGGACGATTAGTCAAAATTGAAACCATGATCCACAGCGTTGGTCATTCGGAACGAACCGGGGTAGTCGTTGAACCAAGACTTTCTACCCAATGGTTTGTTAAGATGGCTCCTTTGGCAGAACAAGCGATGGTAAATCAAGAAACGGATAACGCAGTAGAATTCTTTCCACCACGGTTTAACCAAACCTTTTTGCGGTGGATGGAAAATGTCCACGATTGGGTTATTTCTCGTCAATTATGGTGGGGACATCAAATCCCTGCTTGGTATCATAAAGAAACCGGCGAAATGTACGTTGGCATGGAAGCTCCTGCGGACAAAGAAAATTGGGTGCAAGACCCTGATGTGTTGGATACATGGTTCAGCTCTGCTTTGTGGCCTTTCTCAACGATGGGCTGGCCGGATACGACTAGCGAAGACTACCAACGCTACTTCCCAACCAGCACATTAGTGACAGGATACGATATTATTTTCTTCTGGGTTAGCCGAATGATGTTCCAAAGTTTGGAATTTACCGGGGAACGTCCTTTCCAAAATGTTTTGATTCACGGCTTGATTCGGGATGAACAAGGTCGGAAGATGAGTAAATCCTTAGGTAATGGGATTGATCCGATGGAAGTCATCGAAAAATATGGTGCTGATGCGTTGCGCTGGTTCTTGTCAAATGGTTCTGCACCGGGACAAGACGTACGCTTTAGTTATGAAAAAATGGACGCCGCTTGGAACTTTATCAATAAAATCTGGAATGCTTCTCGTTTTGTTTTGATGAATGTGGAAGATATGACCTACGACGAAATTGATTTATCTGGTGAAAAAACCGTGGCCGATCGCTGGATTTTGACTCGTTTGAATGAAACCATAGAAAAAGTCACTGAATTGTTTGACCGTTTTGAATTTGGTGAAGCGGGTCGTCAATTGTACAACTTCATCTGGGATGATTTTTGTGACTGGTACATTGAAATGAGTAAAGAAATATTGTATGGAGAAGAGGATGCAGCAAAACAAACCAATAAAAGCATCTTGGTTTACACGCTAGATCAAATTTTACGGCTGCTTCATCCGATTATGCCTTTTGTGACGGAAGAAATCTGGAGCAAACTGCCTCATCAAGGAACCTCATTGGTGGTTGCGGAATATCCAGTGGTTCATGCAGAATTTACTGATGAAAAAGCGGCAAAAGGGATGGAAGTATTGAAGGAATTGATTCGTTCGGTCCGCAATATCCGTTCAGAAGTCAATACACCATTATCAAAACCGATCACTCTGCTAATCCATACGACAGATAAAGAAATTGATCAATTCTTGGTTGAAAATAAAAACTATATCGAACGTTTCTGCAATCCAGAAGAGTTGGTAATTTCAGAAAAGGTGGAAGCACCAGAATTAGCAATGTCTGCTGTTTTGACCGGCGCAAAAATTTATTTGCCGTTAGCCGGATTAATCAACATCGAAGAAGAAATTACTCGGCTGGAAAAAGAATTGGATAAGTGGAACAAAGAAGTTAAACGAGTACAAGGAAAATTAGCAAATGAACGCTTTGTTGCTAGTGCACCGGCAGAGGTTGTCGATCAGGAACGTGAAAAAGAAAAAGATTACCTTGAAAAACAACAAGCAGTTCAAGAACGAATCCAACAATTACGAACAATTGAAGGCTAGTTTACTAGGAGTGAGACGAGGGTCTCGCTCCTTTTTTTCAGCCTTTGGTCGGATGTGTCTGCGCTCTTTTTCTCGTATAGTGGAGAAGTAAAGGAGGATTCAGGGATGGACAAGAAATTATTTTTGGCGGAATTGTTGCGATTATTGCCGGACGATGTTGACCCGCAGGAAAAAGCAATTATTTTAAATCGGTATGAGGAAATCATCGAAGGACTGGTTGCAAAAGGCTACAGTGAGTATGAAGCAGTTTTGATGCTGGAGGATCCGGAAGAAATTTTGCGACAGTCCGGGTTTAAAAACAGTCGTCCAAAACGAAAAATGAATTGGTTGACAGGAACGCTGTTAGTTTTAGGCTTTCCACTTTGGGGAAGTCTGCTTTTAGTAGTCTTGAGTTTAGTCTTTACCGGCTACATTTTGTTGTGGCTGCCGGTGATGATCTCCGGTTCATTTTTCATAGCGGGGATTTTAGGAGGCGGTTTTTCCGTTTTAATGAGTTTCTTTGCGTTACAAGATGGCTTGTTTCTCTTTTTAACACAATTTGGAATCGGTGTGGCATTTATAGGTGTCGGCCTACTTTCTTTTCTCTTTACCTATCAAGTAGGAGTCGGTATTCTTAAACTCACACGAAAATCTTTTCAATTTTTATTAAGACGTGGGAAAGACGAGGTGCCAAGTTATGAATTTTAAGCGGTTATGGAAAATCGGGTTTGCATTGGTAGCCATTGGTGGAGTGATCGCAGTCAGTGGCTTTGCTCTGACAGGTGGCAATCCTCAAGCCTACCAACACCATCAGGAAGCATGGTATCGTACGATTCATTTTGATTAATCAGGAAACCAAGAGACGAGTGCTCTTGGTTTTTTTGAATCTGGTTTTTACTGCTTTTAATCGGAAGTTTGTTATAATAAAACTACAAAAAGAAAATGGGGTGAGTAAATGGTCAAAACTGGAGAGGAAGCGGTGACCTGGATTCACAATCGGCTAATGAATGGTCCCCGTCCGGGTTTGGAGCGGGTTAATGCGTTATTGGATCGAGTAGGACATCCAGAAAAAAAATTAACGGTGATTCATATTGCGGGAACGAACGGCAAAGGATCAACGGTTAGCTATTTGCGCAGTATGTTAGAAGAAACCGGGCTGACCGTGGGAACCTTTACATCGCCTTTTATTATTCGCTTTAATGATCGGATTGAACTTAATAGCTCAGATATTTCAAATGAAGATTTGGTCCGTTATGTCAATAAATATCAACCTTTTGTGGAAGATATCAATCAAAATGCCGGATTGGGTGATATTACAGAATTTGAATTGATTACAGCAATGGCCTTCGATTATTTTCTGGAGAAAAAAGTAGATGTAGCAGTCGTCGAAGTGGGCATCGGCGGTTTGTTGGATTCTACCAATGTTGTGGCCCCTTTTTTAACCGGGATTACAACAATCGGAATGGATCATATGGACATGCTGGGAGATACGATTGAAGAAATTGCTGCACAAAAGGCAGGAATCATCAAAAAGAATGTCCCCGTAGTCACTGGGAATATTCCGGAAGCGGCTCTTGAAGTCATCACTCAAAAAGCACAGCGAGAAAATGCGCCAATTTATTCGTTAGGTGAAGCCTATCACGTTAACTACTTACATCCGGATGAAGAATGGGGAGAAGTATTCACGTATTCAAGCAAGCTGGGAAAACGGACCAATTTAAGTATTCCTCTTGTTGGTTCTCATCAGCCAGAAAATGCGGCATTGGCGATTCAGTTGTTTGAACTTTTTTGTGAAATGAAACAATTGCCGCTGAAAAACAAAGACATTGTGAATGGGCTGAAACGCGCAAAATGGCCGGCGCGAATGGAGCGTTTGAGTCAAGAACCGCTGATTATGATTGACGGTGCCCATAATGTTCACGCAGTCAAGAGACTCGTGGAGACCATGAAAAAAGAGTTTAAAGACTATCAAATCAGTATTCTGTTTTCTGCCATTACGACAAAAAATGTACAGGAGATGCTGGATCTTCTTTTGGAAATTCCAAAGGCGAAGATTTATCTGACAACCTTTGACCATCCCAAAGCAATCTCCCTCAATGATAATTTTGTTGTGCCAAATAATGAGCGGGTATCAATCGTTTCCTTGTGGCAATTTGGTTTAGCAGAAATATTAGAAAAAATGACCAGTGAAGATTTATTGTTGATTACTGGATCATTGTATTTTGTTTCAGATGTGCGAAAATTATTACTGGAAATGGGAGAGATCAATGAATAGATTAGCAGGTGTCATTTTTGACATGGACGGATTGATTTTTGACACGGAAATGATTTATTACGAAGCAACACAAATCGTTGCAGATGAGTTGAAGATTCCTTACGACAAAGCGTTGTATCTACGATTTCTTGGGGTGTCAGACGAGGAGGTATGGGAAGGGTATCATCGGTTGTTTGATGAAACCTTTGGTACGGAATATGTCCAACAATTTATTGAACAATCGTACCGTAAAACGCTTGAAATGTTTGAGGCGGGACAAGCCAGTTTAAAACCGGGGGTACGGGAATTGCTGCGTGCATTGGATGATGCCGGTCTTCCCCGTGTGGTTGCCTCTAGCAATCAACGGGAAGTAATCGATCGATTATTGGCAGTTTCAAATCTAAGCCATGAATTTATGGAAATCATATCCTTTGAAGATGTTGTGCGAGCAAAACCTGATCCGGAAATTTTTGAAGTCGCGCAACAGCGTCTGCAACTGCCGAAAGAACGCTTGGTTATTTTGGAGGATTCTCAAAATGGTATTTTAGCCGCCTATGCTGCGGGAATTCCGGTGATTATGGTACCGGATCTGCTATTGCCGGATGAAGAATTAAAACAAAAGACTGTAGCAGTTTTAGATTCATTAGTAGAAGTGCCGTCATTTTTGCAACGCTTCTATAATTAATTTCATCAATTTTTGACCTCCTTTGCGTATTTATTATCAGAAAGCGTAAAGGAGTTTTTTTATGGAAGCAAAACGGATGATTCCGCAAAGTTCACTGCCCCGAGAACGGTTATTGGATTATGGTCCGGAGGCTCTTTCCAATCAAGAGTTGTTGGCAATTTTACTGCGTACCGGTAGTAAATCCGATAATGTGATGGAGGTAGCGGGAAATATTTTGGGAGAATTTCCAAGTCTTTATGATTTAAAGGCAGCCAGCTTGGAGGAATTGATGGCGATTCGCGGCATTGGTCAGATTAAGGCCATTGAATTGCAGGCAACAATGGAACTGGGGCAGCGGATTCAGCGTTCACTGCAACCAAAATTAGGCAAAGTTCGCTCAAGTTTTGATTTGGCTTTTCGTCTAATCGAGGAATTAAAAGATTATCAGCAGGAACATTTTATCTGTTTGTATTTGAATACTAAAAATGAAATCATTCAAAAGCAAACGCTGTTCAAGGGATCGCTGAATCAAAGCATTGCCCACCCGAGAGAAATTTTTCGAGTGGCAGTGCGTTTTAGTGCCGCCCGTTTGATTGTTGTCCACAATCATCCCAGCGGAAATCCCAAACCTTCTGAAAATGATTTGGCTTTTACTCGTCGGTTGAAGGAATGTGGGGATATGATGGGGATTGATTTATTGGACCATATTATCACCGGACATGATAAATACATTAGTTTACGGGAAGAAGGTTTTTTTGATAAAATGTAACAGCTTGCAAAAATCCCCATAAGAGTGTAAACTATTTATGTAATTTTGTTTGGGAATAGAAGTTGAAACAGCAGTTACACCTCTATCGTACGCGAGCAATGTTACAATCAATCAAGTGCTTTTGCACGAGGAGGTTTTTTATCATGGAAAATGGAACAGTAAAATGGTTTAACGCAGAAAAAGGTTTTGGCTTTATTTCTCGTGAAGACGGCAGCGATGTATTCGTACATTTCTCTGCAATCCAAGGAGATGGCTTCAAAACGTTAGAAGAAGGTCAAGCAGTGACTTTCGACGTGGAAGAATCTGACCGCGGACCACAAGCAACAAACGTTGTTAAAGCGTAGTTGACTGTATATAAAAAGCATGACATCAGCAATTTGCTGAATTGTCATGCTTTTTTTTTAATTATTTAGCGAGCACTTTAGGGATTTTTTCAAAGCTTTTGACCGCAGCTTTGCCTAGGGTATAATACCAGAAAGTTTCAAAGTCTTCTGCCGGGGCAAGCTGTTGAAAGTGTTGGCGTAGAACCTGTTTGATTTCGTTGCGGCAGCAATCATCCATCAGGAAAAAACGCTGAAATTCTTTTGGGACTTGCTGTGCGTAACTGCAGATATTTTCTGTTAGTTCCGAAAGCGTCGTGGTTTCAGAAAGCTGAATCGCTTGTTCTACTTTTTCAAGGATATAGGTACTTGCCGCTTGCTTGTATTCCTGCAGCGTCTGGAATTCACGATAGATCGGTTGCGTGGAACAGGCCATTTTTTTGGCGATGTTACGGGCGTGAAATTGTTCAAAACCTTGCTCTACAATCAGCTGAAAGGCACCCTGTAATAAATGCTGGCGGTAGATTTTCTTCGTGCGTACCATGACAATATCCTCCTGAAAAAATAAGATTATGTTATCATAATACCACAAAAAACACGAAGATAATTTTTAAAAACCATTATTTATATCAAAAATATTCAAATAAACAAAGGATTATGATCGAAAACGTCCCTTTTTGTATAATTAACGACTTAAAGAAACAGTGTTATTTAAAAGGTGAGGGATAACTTTTAAATAAACGATCCAGTTCATCGTTGAGGGCTGTTTCGTACTGGAGACGCCACTTTTTTTCGTAAGCGACGGCAGCTTGGCGAGTAGCAAATTTTCGCTTTTCTTTTAAGTGACTGGTTTTGCGTTTTACTTTTTTGCCTTTACGTTTAATCAGTTCGTCTACCAGTTCATTGATAAATTCTTCTCGGGTTTGCGTCATGGAAACCGTCCTTTCTAATAAAAAAAGCGAGGCCTCCGTCAAAAATCATCCGGGGACCTCAGCTGTTTATTGTTCATCCGGAGACATGATCATGGATAGGATCATTGGATGACGTTCCGTTTTTTCAAATAAGAAGGGTTGCAACGCCGAAGACATTGCTTCTCTTAGTTTGTGTTCATTGCAGTTTGGTTGGTTCAAAGCTTCTCGCAATGCTTTAAACAAAATTGTTTGGCCTTCGTTAATCATATCACCGGATTCACGCATGTAAACAAACCCGCGAGATAAAATATCCGGACCAGCCAAGACTTCTTTTTTCGCCATGTCGATGGTTGCCACAGCAAGGACCAAACCTTCTTCAGAAAGTATCCGACGATCCCGCAAAACAACATTCCCGATATCACCGATTCCGCTGCCGTCGATGTAGACATCATTGGCATTGAAATGACCGGCTAAGCGAGCACTGTCAGCAGTCAGCGCAAGAATATCGCCATTGTCCATCAAGAAACAATTTTCTTTTGGTACACCGGTGTCTTGGGCAAGCTGGGTATGAATCTTCAACATCCGAAATTCTCCATGGACCGGCATAAAGAATTTGGGTTTCATGAGCCGAAGCATCAATTTTTGTTCTTCTTGTCCACCGTGACCAGAAGTATGGACGTTGTTTAATTTTCCATGAATCACATCCGCACCGGCTTCTAACAGCAAGTTAATCAAATGATTGACACTGGTAGTATTGCCGGGAATTGGAGAGCTGGAAAAAATGACGGTATCATCAGGTTGAATCTGGATTTGGCGATGGGTTCCGTTGGCAATTCGACTCAAAGCAGCCATTGGTTCCCCTTGAGAACCGGTACATAAAATCATTGTTTCATTTGCTGGTAAGCGATTGATTTCATGGGCATCAATGAACGTCCCATCTGGAACTTTGATATAGCCTAATTTTTGTCCGTTTACAATGGCATTTTCCATGCTCCGACCAAAAACAGCAATTTTTCGACCGGTTGCCACTGCGGCATCCGCTGCTTGTTGCAATCGGAAAATATTCGAAGCAAAACTGGCAAAAATGATCCGACCTTCAATTTTTTCAAAAATCTTTAAAATAGAAGCACCAATCGTTTTTTCAGATTTGGTAAACGTTGGAATTTCGGCATTAGTACTGTCAGAAAGCAGACAAAGCACACCTTCTTCACCGATTCGTGCCATTTTATGCAGATTGGCCGGTTCTCCCACTGGAGTGAAATCATATTTGAAATCTCCGGTCGCAACGATATTGCCAGAAGGTGTTTTTACGACCACTCCTAAGGCATCCGGGATACTGTGGGTGGTACGGAAAAAGCTGACGGATGTTTTACGGAAACGGATCACTGTGTCTTCGTGGATCTCATGCAAGGTTGCGTCTCGTAACAAGCCGTGTTCTTCTAATTTATTTGTAATCAATGCCAGCGCTAAAGGACCGGCATAAATCGGAATGTTGGCTTGACGTAAAAGATAAGGAATACCACCGATATGGTCTTCATGACCATGGGTGATGACCAAAGCTTTTACTTTTGCCAAATTTTGTACGATATAGCTGTAATCAGGAATGACATAGTCAATCCCAAGCAGTTCATCTTCCGGAAATTTGATTCCGGCATCAATGATGATAATTTCGTCTTGGAATTGAACCCCATAACAGTTTTTCCCAATCTCACCTAAACCGCCGACGCCAAAAACGCCGGTTTCATTGTTTTTAAGAGAAACTTTCATCTTAAAACTCCGTTAATTTGAAATCAGTGTTTTCTTTTTCGTACTCTAGATGACTTCCTTCTAAAGCTTGAATGTACTCGATGTTATATGGGGTATTTTCTTCCACTTGTTGACGAGCAGCAACTTCATCGACTGCATCGATATAAAGGGATTGTGTTTGTTCCCGTTTTGGGTTACGGGTTTTTGTTTCTTGGTAAAATACTTTATAGATCATAAAAAATTCTCCTTCTTCTGCTTTTTGCAGAACTGTTTTTAGTTAAACGGCGGCACAACAAAATGCAAGGGGGACCCCTCGTTTTTCTTTCAATACTTTTTACAGACTAGGTCGTGAGCAAAAAGAGAAAGCCTCGTCATTGCTTTCCGAATGTTTTTACAAAAATTCAACCGTTCGTTTGGTATACAAAGATACCGAATTATCATTATTTTAGCATAAAAGAAGTAAGAAGTATAGAAAGTGGATCAATTGAAAAGGAAAATCTATCGGAATTTGGTTTTTATCGCGGGATGTGGTTCTCTTGCGAAAACTCCTGTGCTATATTAAAAGTAATGCGAAAAAAGGAGGGCTTTGCTTGAAATTAATGTGGCATTACACAATGCGCTATAAAAAGCTGTTATTTTTTGATTTTATTTGTGTGTTTGGCTTTATTTTGATCGAATTGGGATTACCCACGATTTTAGCGCGCATGATCGATGTTGGGATCCGCAACAACGACATGGAGTATATTAAAAAAATGGGTCTGTTGATGATTGGTATCACAATCGTCGGCATTATTATGAATATTTTGTTAGGGTATTTTACCTCTCGAATCACTACCAATATCGTTGCAGATATTCGGGATGATTTGTTTGAACGAATCCAAAATTATTCACACCATGAATATGAAGCAATCGGTGTATCCTCATTGATTACCCGGGTGACCAATGATGCCTATCAAATCATGCTTTTTATGCAAAATATTTTGCGAACAGGATTTATGACACCAATGATGTTTGTGGTCAGCCTGTACATGGTGATGCGTACCAGTACCAGATTGGGAATGTATGTCTTGCTGGCTTTGCCTTTGCTGCTGATTGCAGTCGTTGCGATTGCTCGAATTTCCGAACCGCTTTCCACTAAGCAACAGAAAAATTTGGATAAGATCAACGGTATTTTACGAGAAAATCTTTCCGGCTTGCGGGTCATTCGTGCGTTTGTCAACGAACGCTTTGAAGAAAAACGTTTTGGCAAAGTGAATGATGCCTATACCTCCAGTTCGAAAAGTTTGTTTAAACTAATGGCAGTAGCACAGCCCGGGTTTTTCTTTTTGTTCAATTTAGTCATGGTTCTGATTATTTGGCAAGGAAGTATCCAAATCAATAATGGCGAGCTATTTGTCGGTGATTTAATTGCGTTTATCGAGTATATTTTTCATGCACTCTTTTCCTTTATGCTGTTTGCTTCTGTCTTTATGATGTACCCTAGAGCGGCGGTATCGGCGGGACGGATTCAAGAAGCATTGGATGCAATACCAGATATCGTAGAAAAAGAAGACGCAGTGACAGAAACAAAAGAAAAAGGCTACCTTGAATTTAAAAACGTAACTTTTGCTTATCCGGGACATGCAGAAAGTCCTGTGATTCGAAATGTCAGTTTTACTGCAAAACCGGGAGAAACAGTGGCCTTTATTGGTAGTACCGGTAGTGGAAAATCGACCTTAATCCAATTGATTCCCCGCTTTTATGATGTGAGCGAGGGGGAAGTACTGGTCGACGGTGTGGACGTTCGTCAGTTTCGATTGTCGGCATTACGGCAAAAAATCGGCTATATTCCACAAAAAGCACTGCTCTTTACCGGAACGATTGCTGAAAATATGCGTTACGGAAAAGAAGATGCTACTCAAGCAGAAATGGAACGTGCGGCAGAAATCGCTCAAGCCGCAGAGTTTATTGCCCAAACACCTGATGGTTTCGATGCACACCTTTCAGAAGGAGGCACCAATTTTTCTGGTGGACAAAAACAACGATTGGCGATTGCTCGGGCAATTATCCGGCAGCCGGAGATTTATATATTTGATGACAGTTTTTCGGCATTGGATTATCAAACTGATGCCAAATTACGGGCACGATTGAAACAGGAAACAACAGAATCGACCGTTTTAATCGTTGCTCAACGGGTGGGAACAATCATGCATGCAGATAAGATCATTGTCTTAAATGAAGGGGATGTTGTCGGTATGGGCACCCATCAAGAATTATTGGCGACTTGTCCGGTGTATTACGATATTGCCGCATCACAATTGTCAGAGGAGGAGTTGGCACGATGAAATCATTTTCTTCTTTGAAACGACTGGCCCACTATATTAAGCCCTATCGAACAACCTTTATTTTAGTAATGATTTTTACGGTTTTGACTGTAGTTTTCAATACGGCACTCCCTTACGTTACCGGTTTGCCGACAACAGAGATTACAAAAAATGTTGCGGCGGGGGAAGAATTGAATTTTCCTTATATTATCCGCTGTTTGATTTGGATTGCTGCAGTCGGTATCGGTTACTGTGTGACCCAATTGTTGGCGGGGGTCTTAATCTCCAATGTCGTTCAACAAGCGATGCGGGATTTGCGACGGGATATTGATGAAAAAATCAATCGTTTGCCGGTATCTTATTTTGACCGCAACCAACAAGGAAATATTCTTTCACGGGTAACCAATGATGTGGACGCTGTCAGCGGTGCGATGCAACAAGCACTGATTGGGATCGTCAATGCCTTTTTGGCAATCATCATGTCGATTGGTATGATGTTTTATATCAATTCCATTATGGCGTTAATCGCAATCATTATGATTCCAGCTTCCTTGTTGATTTCCCGAGGAATCGTGAAAATTTCTCAAAAATATTTCCAAGGAATGCAAAATTCATTAGGCGATTTGAACGGTTACGTTCAAGAAAACATGACTGGGTTCAGTGTGCTGAAGGTTTATGGTCGTGAGAAACAGACGCTGACGGGCTTTAAAAAAGTGAACCATACCTTGAAACATTACGGCTTTCGGGCAGCGTTTATTTCGGGATTGATGATGCCTTTAGTACAATTAACTGCTTATGCAACCTATATCGCTATGGCGATTTTAGGAAGCTATTATGTGATCGGCGGCGTGATCGTTGTTGGACAACTGCAAGCTTTTATCCAATACATTTGGCAAGTGAGTCAGCCAATGGGTAATATCACTCAATTATCTTCGATTCTACAAAGTGCTTCTGCTTCTGCAAAACGAGTGTTTGAGATTCTTGATGAACCGGAAGAACCGATGAACGAAGTCGATCAAACTCTGCCGGCAGAAATTCAGGGAGAAGTTGTTTTTGATCATGTTGGTTTTAGTTACGATCCACGGAAACCATTGATTAAGGATTTGAATTTTACTGTTAAAGCGGGGCAAACAGTGGCAATTGTTGGACCAACCGGTGCTGGGAAAACCACATTGATCAATTTATTGATGCGTTTTTATGATGTAAATGAGGGAGCTATTAAAATCGATGGTGTCGATACGAAAAAAATGAGCCGCAGTGCTGTTCGCTCAATTTTTGGGATGGTTCTACAAGACGCATGGCTTTATGAGGGAACGATTGGGGACAATATTCGTTTTGGAAAACTAGATGCGACGGATTATGAAGTCGTTGATGCGGCAAAAACCGCCAATGTCGATCATTTTATTCGAACGATGCCTGATGGGTATGAAATGGCCATCAACTCAGAAGGGGATAATGTTTCCTTGGGGCAAAAACAACTACTGACGATTGCTCGAGCAGTGATCTCTGATCCGAAAATCTTGATTTTGGATGAGGCAACAAGCTCCGTGGACACACGTTTGGAAGCTTTGATTCAAAAAGCGATGGATCGAGTGATGAAAGGGCGTACCAGCTTTGTGATTGCCCATCGCTTGTCGACGATTCGTGACGCTGATCTGATTTTGGTAATGAATCAAGGAGCGATTTTAGAACAAGGAACCCATGAAAGCTTGCTGGCACAGGGCGGATTTTATAGTCGCTTGTACCAAAGCCAGTTTGCCGAAGAAGCATCCTTGGAAGAATAAAAATAGGTACGTGTTAGAAAACGGTTCTTAGGAGCCGTTTTCTTTTTTTGAAACAATAAAATAGGCGATTACTCGTGGTTTGATTATACTATAGAAGAGGAACTGTAACCGTTTTTAGCAAAACGGGACTTTTTACAAGAAGTGATATAAGAATAGGAGTGATTCAATTGAAACGATTTGCAATCAAGGATTACGGACCAGCTAGGGAGGTATTTGAAGAAATTGAGGCAACCCCTAAAGAATTGACTGGCAACCATATTCGCGTAGCTATCAAAGCATTTGCCATTAATCCTTACGATGTCTCTCTTCGTCAAGGGAAAATGCAAGACTTTCGATCATTGAAATTTCCTTACGTGTTGGGAAACGATGGCGGGGGAATCGTGACCGAGGTAGCCGAAGATGTAACTAATTTGCGGGTTGGTGATCGCGTCGTTCTTCATCCAATCGGTGGTGCTTACGGGGAAGAAATCAGTTTACCCGCTCATAAGGCTGCCAAACTGCCGGACAAAATGTCTTGGCAGGAAGCTGCCGGCATGGTGACAACTGGAATCACCGCTTACAACATCTTATTTCATTTGCTGTCTCTGCATTCGGAGGATGTCGTTATGGTAGAAGGGGCATCTGGCGGTGTCGGATCGCTGTTGGTCCAATTATTAAAACAAAAAGGGCATCGGGTGTTGACTAGTGCATCAAAACATAATGAGGGACACGTGCGTCAGTGGCAGGTTGATGGCTTTGCTGCCTACGATCAAGAAGATCCAGGGAAAATTTTTGAAAACCAAGCAGATGTCGTTATTGATGCGACAAAAGGCAGTCGTGGCATCGAGGCAGGAGTAAGAATCATGAAGGAAAACGGCACATATGTCGCACTGAACACGTTGCCTACTGAGGAACAGCGGGTAAAAAAAGGCAAATATCTTCATTTTGGTCCGTCAAAAGAGTATTCGGATCAAGAAGCCTTCACCGCTTTGCTAGCTGCCTATGAAAAAGGACAGTTAGAAATCGAAATCGCAGAAGTGCTGCCTTTTGAATTAGCGAGTGTGATTCTTGCCCATGAAAAAATGGAAGGTCATCCGCCCGCTGGCAAAATTATTCTCGCCAAAGAAAGTTTCAAGTAGTTTTCCAAACAAAAAAAGATGGTCTCTTTCAAAGGAAACCGTCTTTTTTGTTTGGAAGGATTTTTTTTTTTGCGAGAAATAGAAAAAAACGACCACAAATGGGTCGTCTTCTGAGATTTAAGCTAAGTTATTGCTTGATTCCATAATTTCGTCGATCAAACCATACTCTTTTGCTTGTTCCGCTGTCATGAAGTTGTCGCGATCGGTATCTCGTTCGATAACGTCCAAGGGTTGACCGGTACGTTCAGCCAAGATACGGTTTAAGCGGTCACGGGTTTGTAAAATATGACGAGCAGCAATTTCAATTTCAGTTGCTTGTCCTTGCGCACCGCCAAGAGGTTGGTGGATCATGATTTCAGCATTTGGCAAGGCAAAACGTTTGCCTTTAGCGCCAGCCGTCAACAAGAATGAACCCATGGAAGCTGCCATTCCTAAAACGATGGTTTGAACATCGGCTTTGATAAAATTCATGGTATCAAAAATCGCCAAACCAGCAGTCACGCTACCGCCGGGAGAGTTGATATACAAATAGATATCTTTTTCAGAATCCTGCGCATCCAAGAATAAAAGTTGCGCAATGATTGAATTTGCTAAATCGTCTGTAACTTGTCCGCTCAACATAATGATGCGGTCTTTCAATAGGCGGGAGTAAATATCGTAGGCTCTTTCGCCGCGAGATGATTGTTCGATAACTGTAGGAATTAAGTTCATAATTCAGGTTCCTCCTTTAAAATACATGGTAAAATTGTAATTAGTTAGTGGATGTATAAGATGTTTTGCGAATTAAGTGTACCACAAAATATTTCCAACATCTAAAAGAAAGTATACACGTAAGGTCAATAAAGGTCAAATAGAAAACTTTGCCTTTTAGGTATCAAAGGGAAAGCATCTTATGCTAAAATAAATAGCGTATATCTCCTCTCAAAAGAAGATATCAGTTTCACTTTTATTAAAAGTCCAAGTGGTATGAAAATAGCGGGAGAGAATAAAACAAAATTCCCTACCAAGAAAAGTTAATACATTAAAACGAACGAGGATGCCAGTCCCACTATTTCCAAGAAAACTAGTGGGATAGTATATGGCGTGAAAATAAAACAAAATTTCCTACCAAGAAAAGTTAATACATTAAAACAAACGAGGATGCCAGTCTCACTATCTCCAAGAAAACTAGTAGGATGGTATACGTAGAGAGAATAAAACTAAATTTTCTGTCAAGAAAAGTTAATACATTAAAACAAACGAGGATGCCAGTCCCACTATCTCCAAGAAAACTAGTGGGATGGTATACGTAGAGAGAATAAAACTAAATTTTCTGTCAAGAAAATTTAATACTTTAAAACGAACGAGGAGTGACTTCATGATCGCAGTTGCAGTTTCTGGTTTTATCGGTGTGTTGACGGGGGCGTTAGTCGTCGCCATTGCCTTTAATTTGCGCATTCGCTATGATGAGCGTAAAGAGCAACGCCGCCGCCAGTTGGAACACAAAGTAAAAGAAATCGAGACCCTAATCCAATTAAATAAAAAAATCAACGAGATTCTTCAAAAAAGAGCTGTTTTAATGGATGAATACGTCAGTTTTGACGGCTTTGATGATTGCTATATCACGATTGATGACTTTGCCTATTTGCAATCATTTGCTGCACAAAACAATTTTTATTTGCCAAATTATATTTTAGAAGAATTCTTCAAAAAAATCGCCCAACGAAAGGTGATTTTATCACCGGATGAGACCATGAAAATCGGTGGGTACGCCTATAAAGGTGGACGGGTCATTTTGGAGCATTTTACGGACGATTTGACTGAACTGATTAATGAACGGAAAAATCAATTAAAGACGATTTCTGGCGAAACATTGACCTATTTTTCGTAAACCAATTGTACAACGATAATCTGAATCCTATTGAGGTGACAGAAGACGTTGTACTTTTTTTGTCGAATAATGAAGACAAAGAGGAGCTTTTTTCTCTTTCTTCCTTTTCGTTCCATGATACAATAAGAAGGATTGGAGTGAGGACCATGGCACAAATCGTTGCCCACCGCGGTAGTAGCGGAAATCGACCTGAAAACACATTGCCGGCATTTGCTGAGGCGGTCCGTGTAGGTGCCGATGTGATTGAATTGGACGTTCATTTATCAAAAGACGGTCAGTTAATCGTCATGCATGATGAAGAAGTCGACCGCACCACAAACGGCAAAGGATTCATTCGTGAAAAAACATTGGAAGAAATCAAACGATTGAATGCAGGAAGTTGGTTCAATGCGAAATACCAAGCAACGAAGGTCCCTACATTAAGAGAAGTATTGGATCTTTTATTGATGCGCAATTATCGTGGCGTTTTAACGATTGAATTAAAAACAGATAATTACCATTATCCAGATATTGAAGAAAAAACCTCTCAATTGATTCAAAGCCAAGAGTGGCCCTTTGAGCATTGGTATTGCAGTTTCAATGTCAACTCCTTGGATATTATTCATCGTTTGGAGCCGGAGACACAGCTTGATTTGATTATGGGAGAATCTGAAAAGAAACCAGAATTGGCTGTGCGTCGGGAATACATTGAAGGAATTCATCCTAAATATGACTGGCTTTTAACCCATCAAAACGAAATTGCAGACTATCCGTTGGCGATTCGCCCGTGGACATTGGACAAAGAAGAGGCGATTTTAAATTGCTTGAAATTAGGAGTAAGAGGAATCATTACCAATTTCCCTGAAAAAGCACAAGCAATTCAGCAGGCCTATCGACGAGGAAAGACCAAATGAAAAAAGTGTTAGTAATTGTAGGACCAACGGCTGTCGGTAAGACTGCTTTAAGTATTGAATTGGCAAAAAAATTCGATGGAGAAATCATCAGCGGGGATTCGATGCAGATTTATCAGGGATTAGATATCGGTACCGCCAAAGTTAGTCAGGAAGAAATGTCAGGAGTACCACATCATTTGATTGATATTCGGCAAATACAGGAGACTTTTTCTGTCGCTGAATTTCAACAAGAAGGTCGAAAAAAAATCGAGGAAATCACTGCACGAGGACATTTGCCAATCGTCGTTGGCGGAACTGGGCTGTACATTCAAGCATTGTTGCATGATTATCAACTTGGAACTGAAAAAGAAGCCGATACTGCTGTACGGGAAAAATATATCCGTTATGCCGAAAAAAACGGCAATCAGCAATTATGGATGCTTTTACAGGAAAAAGATCCAGTTGCTGCAGAAAAAATTCACGCCAACAATCAGCGGAAAGTAATCCGAGCACTTGAGGTATTGGAGCTGACTGGGAAAAGTATCACGCAGGAAACGCCCCCTCCTAAACTTTATGATTATTTTTTGATTGGACTGACCACTAAACGGGAACGATTGTATCAACGAATCAATCAGCGGGTAGACCTGATGATGACGACCGGGTTGATTCAAGAAGCGGAAAGATTACGAGATTTTCCCGAGGTTCAAGCAGCAAAAGGCATTGGCTATCAGGAATTCTTTCCATATTTTTCTGGTAGGGGAACATTGGAGGAAGTTGCTGAGGAAATTAAACTGCATTCCCGCCGCTATGCCAAGCGCCAATTGACCTGGTTTCGTAATCGAATGACGCCGGTTTGGGTGGATTTAATCGAAGAACCTGCATTAAAAAGTTCCTTAGAAAAAGAAGTCGCAGAATGGCTGGAGGAAAAGAAATGACAGAAGAACGTGTGATCTTAGTCGGTGTTGAAACAGAAGAAACCTGGAAAAATTTCGATGAATCAATGACTGAGCTGAAAAGCTTGACCAAGACGGCTCATGGAGAAGTGGTTTTCTCTCTGATTCAAAAACGCCCTCAAGTCGATCGACAAACAGTAATCGGCAAAGGCAAATTACAGGAATTAAAAAATTTGGTAGATGCTCATGAAGCAGATTTGATTATTTTTAATCACGAATTGACACCCCGACAAAGTCAGCTGATCGGTGAAGAAATCGGGTTGCCGGTCATTGATCGGGTGCAGTTGATATTGGATATTTTTGCTTTGCGGGCGCGATCCAAAGAAGGCAAGTTGCAAGTGGAACTGGCACAGTTGGATTACTTATTGCCTCGGTTAGTTGGACAAGGAAAAAGTTTGTCTCGATTAGGTGGCGGTATCGGAACTCGTGGTCCTGGTGAAACGAAGTTGGAGACGGATCGTCGGCACATCAGAAACAAAATCACTGTCATCAAACGTGAATTGAAACAGGTAGAAGCCCACCGTGAACGAACGCGGCAAAAACGTAAAGCGGGACAAACGATTCAAATTGGTTTATTAGGGTACACGAATGCCGGAAAATCAACAATCTTAAATGTTTTGACTCAAGCAGAAACCTACGAGCAGGACCAGCTCTTTGCCACCCTTGATCCGTTGACTAAAAAATGGCGACTACCAGAAGGATTAGAGGTTACCCTGACGGATACAGTTGGCTTTATTCAAGATCTGCCTACTCAGCTGATTGATGCCTTTCATTCTACATTGGAGGAAAGTCAATCCATGGATCTGTTGCTGCATGTGGTAGATGCCAGCGCAGAAGATCGCCTTCAACAGGAACAGACCGTTATAAAATTATTGAAAGAATTAAACTTAGAACAATTGCCTTTGTTGACAGTTTACAACAAGGCCGATCAGCTTTCGGAAGATTTTGTTCCTACACTTTTTCCGAATGTGCTGATTTCAGCAAAAAGCAGTCGAGGCAAAACCGATTTGACGGATGCGGTAAAACTTCAGTTAATGGAAATTTTAACCCCCTACACCGTTGCTTTAGGACAAGAGGAAGGGAATCTTTTGAGTCGCACCAAACGAGAAACCTTAGTTTTGAAAGAAGATTTTGACGAAAAAATGCAAAAATATGTAGTAAAAGGATTTGCTTTACCAGATTCTTTTATTATAAGGAGAATGACGAATGAGCTGGACAGATGAGTTGGATGCAGAATTGGTGAGAAAAATAGCGGCAGTCGATCAAAAGATCGACGATCGTTTAAAAGAAATTCGTGGAGTTGCTTTAGAAAATCAAGGGAAAGTATTGGCGGCGTTTCGAAACCACCACGTGTCTGAAACACACTTTTTGCCTTCCACGGGCTATGGAAATGATGATCTCGGACGGGATGCGTTAGAAGCGGTCTACGCAGAAACTTTCGGTGGAGAAGCTGCGCTGGTTCGTCCTCAAATCGTTTCTGGAACCCACGCCATTGCCACAGCTTTGTTTGGCATCTTGCGTCCGGGAGATGAGCTGCTCTATATCACCGGTACACCCTATGACACACTGCTAGAAGTAATTGGTCTGACTGGAAACGGAATCGGATCAATGAAAGAATATCAAATCGGCTACGAGCAAGTAGATTTGCTGGAAAACGGGGCAGTGGATTTTGATGGTATCGAAAAGAAAATTACCCAAAAAACCAAAGTCGTGGCTATCCAACGGTCTCGAGGCTATGCCGCGCGGCCTTCTTTTACAATTGAAAAAATCAAAGAAATGTGTGACTTCGTTCATCAAATTGCACCGGAAGTCGTTATTTTTGTCGATAATTGTTATGGAGAGTTTGCAGAGTTGCAGGAACCTACGCAGGTGGGGGCAGATATTATGGCAGGCTCTTTAATCAAAAATCCCGGCGGAGGCATCGCAAAAACTGGCGGCTATTTGGTTGGACGAAAAGAATTGATTGAACGATGTGCGTATCGCATGACCACACCCGGTGTTGGGGCAGAAGGTGGAGCGATGTTAGGAAATGTCCATGAAATGCTGCAGGGTTTCTTTTTAGCCCCTCATGTCGTCAGCCAAGCCATCCAAGGCGCTGTTTTTACTGCCGCTCTCTTAGCAGAATATGGGGTTAAATCCTCTCCGAAATGGGATGAAGCCCGCACGGATTTGATTCAATTGGTGGAATTAGAGAAAAAAGAGGCGATGGTCACTTTTGCTCAGGCGATTCAAAAGTTTTCACCAATTGATGCCTTCGTTGCCCCAATTCCTTCCTATATGCCCGGCTATGAAGACGATATCATCATGGCTGCCGGAACCTTTGTTCAAGGAGCCAGCATTGAATTGAGTGCCGATGGACCTTTACGGGAACCTTATTCTCTGTACGTTCAGGGAGGTTTGACCTATGAACATGTCAAGATTGCTGTGGCGAATGCAGTGAATGCTGTGTATCATCAAACGAAATAGCTAGAAGAGTCTTCTGCGGAGGGCTCTTTTTTTTGTTGTCGGAATTATTTTTAATAAAAAAATCGCTCATGTCAGTTTTTCTTACATAAAACTATTGACAGCTTTTTTTTGAATTGGTATAGTTATCACAAGTTCAAAAGCAAGTCTATCATGAGAGGAGAGAAATTATGCGGGAAAAAGAGTTACGCCGCTCAATGTCTGTGTTTCCAATTGGTACGGTGATGAAATTAACTGATTTGACGGCGCGTCAAATTCGATATTATGAAGAACAGGATTTGATTCATCCGGAGAGAAGCGAAGGCAATCGCCGAATGTATTCATTAAATGATATCGATATCTTGTTGGAAATCAAAGACTATCTCTCTGAAGGATTGAATATGGCGGGGATCAAACATGTGTACCAAATGAAGCTACAAGAAGTTTCTGAGGAAGCAAAATCGTTGACTGACGAAGATGTACGCCGGATATTCTATGATGAGCTGCTTTCACAAGGCGGACTGACACCGCAAAGTCCGTTTCAACAAAAAGGACCGCGGATGTAAAAAAGCGAAAGCTGAAAAATGAAGGGGAAGGGATACCATGCCAAAAACGCAAAATACAAAGGAAGATATCAGACGAATCGTAGAAGAGGAGAATGTTCGCTTTTTACGACTCATGTTTACGGATATCATGGGAACAATCAAAAACGTAGAAGTACCAGTGAGTCAATTAGACAAAGTTTTAGATGATAAAATGATGTTTGACGGTTCATCCATTGAAGGATTTGTTCGAATCGAAGAAAGTGATATGTATCTTTATCCTGATTTGACCACATGGATGATTTTTCCATGGGAAAGCGAACATGGCAAGGTTGCCCGCTTGATCTGTGACATTTATAATCCAGAAGGAAAACCATTTGCTGGTGATCCTCGCGGCAATTTGAAACGTGCGTTGTCAGACATGAAAGCACTTGGTTTTACTTCCTTTAACCTTGGGCCAGAACCTGAATTTTTCTTATTTAAATTAGATGAAGATGGCGAAATCACCATGGATCTAAACGACAAAGGCGGCTATTTCGATTTTGCTCCGACAGACCTTGGCGAAAACTGTCGTCGGGATATCGTGCTGGAATTAGAAAAGCTTGGCTTTGAAGTAGAAGCTTCCCACCATGAAGTTGCACCAGGACAACATGAAATCGACTTTAAATATGCCGATGTGATTGAAGCCTGCGACAATATCCAAACCTTCAAATTAGTCGTTAAAACGATTGCCCGCAAACATGGTCTGCATGCGACCTTCATGCCAAAACCATTATTTGGTATCAATGGCTCAGGAATGCATTGCAACATGTCTCTGTTTAAAGGAGACGAAAATGTTTTTTATGATGAAAAAGGGGACATGCAGTTAAGCCAAACAGCCTACTATTTCTTGGGCGGCTTGATTGAACATGCACGGGCATACACAGCTGTCTGCAACCCAATTGTCAATTCTTACAAACGTTTGGTTCCGGGATATGAAGCGCCTGTTTATGTGGCATGGTCAGGACGCAACCGCTCCCCATTAATCCGCGTGCCAGAATCTCGCGGTTTGTCTACTCGTTTGGAATTACGTTCAGTCGATCCTTCT
This sequence comes from Enterococcus sp. JM9B, assembly GCF_009933265.1. Taxonomy (NCBI): domain Bacteria; kingdom Bacillati; phylum Bacillota; class Bacilli; order Lactobacillales; family Enterococcaceae; genus Enterococcus; species Enterococcus sp. JM9B. Next base: position 42,500 of record NZ_MAEK01000009.1, read on the forward strand.
GCTAACCCTTATTTGGCAATGGCTGTCTTGCTGCAAGCCGGCTTAGATGGTATCCGCAATGAAATCACGCCGCCACCAGCAGTGGACCGCAACATTTATGTGATGAATGAAGCAGAACGTGAAGCGGCTCAAATCAAAGACCTTCCTTCCACAATCCATAACGCAATCAAAGAATTACGCAAAGATCCTGTAATGGTGGATGCATTAGGCAAACATATTTTTGCTAATTTTGTAGAAGCAAAACGGCTGGAATGGGCATCCTTCCGCCAAACTGTTTCTGAATGGGAAAGAGAACAATATTTAGAATTATATTGATCCTCCTTGAAAAAAAGTGTACCGCTGAGTCGATTTGCTCAGCGGTTTTTTATGAAAATGCTGAAAGGATTGACATTATTTTCTTGACATTTTCATACGGGGATTGTATTATTCTGCTTGGGCACCCTTGAAAAAAGGGGCAAAAGGTCTGGATATTATGCTCCCTATTCATTTATGGATAGGGAGCTTCTTTCTTTTTTACAGCACCTTTTCCTGCGAAAAAATGTAGAAGGAGTTTTTCAATTTATGACAAAATATATTTTTGTAACAGGTGGCGTCGTTTCATCGATCGGTAAAGGGATCGTGGCAGCTTCACTAGGACGTTTGCTAAAAAACCGCGGATTGAAAGTGACAATCCAAAAGTTTGACCCATACATCAATGTCGATCCTGGAACCATGAGTCCATACCAACACGGAGAAGTTTTTGTGACAGACGATGGTGCGGAAACCGATTTGGATCTAGGACATTATGAACGATTCATTGATATCAATTTGAACAAATATTCAAATGTCACCACCGGAAAAATTTATTCGGAAGTTTTACGCAAGGAACGAAAAGGCGAATACTTAGGGGCAACTGTCCAAGTTATTCCGCATATCACAAATGAAATCAAAGAAAAAATCATGCGGGCAGCTAAAATGACGGATTCAGATATCATTATCACCGAAGTCGGTGGAACCGTTGGTGATATCGAATCGTTGCCATTTTTAGAAGCGTTGCGTCAAATGAAGGCAGATGTCGGTGCGGACAATGTGATGTATATTCACACCACCTTGATTCCTTATTTGCGAGCAGCCGGTGAAATGAAAACAAAACCTACCCAACACAGTGTGAAGGAATTACGCAGTTTAGGTATTCAACCAAATATCTTGGTAGTACGGACAGAATTACCAGTTTCTCAAAGTATCAAAAATAAATTGGCACAATTTTGTGACGTTGCACCGGAAGCTGTAATTGAATCCCGTGACGTAGAAACCCTTTATTCGATTCCATTGGCACTGCAAGCGCAAGGAATGGATCAAATCGTTTGTGACCATTTGAAATTAGATGTTCCACAAGCAGACATGACAGAATGGCGAGCATTAGAAGAACGGGTTTTACATTTGAAGAAGAAAACAAAAATTGCATTGGTAGGAAAATATGTTGAACTACCTGATGCTTATATCTCTGTTGTTGAAGCCTTGAAGCATTCAGGATTTGCCTATGATTCGGATATCGAAATCGACTGGGTGAAAGCCCAAGAAGTGACGGCAGATAATGTACATGCCTTACTGAAGGATGCGGATGGAATTTTAGTTCCCGGCGGTTTTGGCGATCGCGGAATCGAAGGGAAAATCGAAGCTATCAAATATGCTCGGGAAAATGATGTACCATTCTTAGGTATCTGCCTAGGCATGCAAATGGCCTGTGTGGAATTTGCGCGAAATGTGGTTGGTTTAGAAGATGCCAACTCTGCTGAAACAGATCAAAATACACCAAACAATATCATTGATTTAATGGCGGATCAAGAAAATGTCGAAAATCTTGGTGGAACTTTACGCTTGGGTCTGTACCCATGTAAAGTGAAAAAAGGCACAGTGACGGCAACTGCTTATGATGAAGAAGAAGTCGTACAGGAACGTCACCGTCACCGGTATGAATTCAACAACAACTACCGTCAAATGTTTGAAGCCCACGGATTGGTATTCTCCGGTGTTTCACCAGACAATCGCTTAGTGGAAATCATTGAATTACCAGAGAAAAAATTCTTTGTCGGCTGCCAATTCCATCCAGAATTGATTTCTCGTCCAAATCGTCCCCAAAAATTGATCAAGGCGTTTGTTGGCGCAGCTTTGGCTGAACATGAAGCGTAGATTTTTCAAAAAGGAGGCTTGCTCTTTCCATTTTTAAGGAGGAGCAGCATTCTCACATGAAAAAATTCGTGAAAAATGACTGAAACAGTTTCAAATGGATGTTATCTTAACCCGTAGAAAAACAGATAAATAACTAGAGAAGACTGAAATCTTTTCAGAAAATAAAATGAAAAGGTCTGATGTTTTAATTCGTTCAGTCAATTATTGAAAGTCAAATTTCATCTTTTTAGTAGCAAAGTAGGCAAATGTTTGCTAAAATGGAAGCGTTGGTTAAGCTTGCTTAACAAATAAAGTTTATCAAAAACTTAGGAGGAATTTTTTATGCCAGTAGTATCAGGAGCAGAATTCTTAAAAGCTGCACGTAAAGGCGGATATGCAGTTGGTGGATTTAACACAAACAACTTAGAATGGACCCAAGCAATTCTAAAAGCCGCAGAAGCTAAAAAAGCACCAGTTCTTATTCAAACTTCAATGGGCGCTGCAAAATACATGGGCGGATACAAAGTTGCTAAAGATATCATCACAAACTTAGTTGATTCAATGGGTATCACTGTACCAGTTGCAATCCACTTAGACCATGGTGACTATGAAGCTGCTTTAGAATGTATCGAAGTTGGCTATACTTCAATCATGTTTGATGGTTCTCATCTTCCATTTGAAGAAAACTTGAAATTGGCTAAAGACGTTGTTGAAAAAGCTCACGCTAAAGGTATTTCTGTTGAATGTGAAGTTGGTTCAATCGGCGGAGAAGAAGACGGCATCATCGGTGCTGGCGAATTAGCTGACGTTGACGAATGTGTACAAATGGTTGCTACAGGTATCGATTACCTAGCATGTGGTATTGGTAACATCCACGGCGTTTACCCAGAAAACTGGAAAGGTCTAGCATTTGACCATTTACAAGCAATTGCTGACGCTGTAGGTTCTGATGTTCCTCTAGTATTACACGGCGGATCAGGAATTCCTAAAGAACAAATCCAAAAAGCTATCTCAATGGGTATCTCAAAAGTTAACGTAAATACAGAATTCCAATTATCATTTGCTAAAGCAACTCGTGAATACATCGAAGCTGGCAAAGATAAAGAAGGAAAAGGCTTTGACCCTCGTAAATTGTTGGCACCAGGTGTTGCTGCAATCGTTAAAGATGCTGAAGAACATATCGACTGGTTCGGTTCAGCAAACAAAGCTTAATTAAGTATCAATCAACGGTGCGGAGAAATCCGTGCCGTTTTTTTTCATCAATTGAAGGAAAGACAGCCATTTTTGCTAAAGAAATTTGCAGGAAAGGGTTGTCTCTTTTTTCTTTAATTGGGGTATGTTAAAATTGTCGTGGTACATAAGTTTTCAAAAGGAGAATATATGAAAAAAATTATTATTCGCGGCGGTCGGCCTCTAAAAGGTGAGGTAACGATTAGCGGTGCCAAAAATAGTGCAGTTGCCTTGATTCCGGCAGCGATTCTTGCTGATTCACCGGTGATCTTAGAAGGTGTTCCCGATATTCAAGACGTTCACTCTTTGATTGAAATTTTAGAAATCATGGGTGTAAAAACACATTTTGCAGATAATCAATTAGAAATCGACCCACGAGGAATCGTTTCAATTCCTATGCCTAGTGGAAAAATCAACAGCTTACGGGCTTCTTATTATTTTATGGGTGCGTTGTTAGGAAAATTCGGCGAAGCTGTCGTTGGATTGCCTGGCGGATGTTATTTAGGACCACGGCCTATTGATTTGCATTTTAAAGGTTTTGAAGCATTAGGTGCTTCTGTGGCAAACGAACATGGTGCGATTTATCTGCGTTCTGACAAATTAAAAGGGGATCGGATTTTCTTAGATATGGTCTCAATCGGCGCAACAATTAATGTGATGTTGGCGGCGGTCAAGGCAGAAGGAAAAACAGTCATCGAAAATGCCGCTCGTGAACCAGAAATTATTGATGTTGCAACACTTTTGAACAATATGGGTGCTAAAATTCGCGGTGCTGGTACAAATGAGATTCGTATCGAAGGCGTCAGTGAACTCCACGGCTGCCGTCACTCGATTATTCCTGATCGAATCGAAGCCGGAACCTATCTGTCTTTAGCAGCAGCGATGGGCGCAGGCATCAAGGTCAACAATGTTATTTATGAACATTTAGAAAGCTATATCGCCAAATTAGAAGAAATCGGTGTACCGATGGAAATCAGCGAAGACACCATTGAAGTTTTTCCCGTTCAAGAATTGAAACCTACCAACCTTAAAACCTATCCTTATCCCGGCTTTGCGACAGATCTGCAACAACCAATCACTCCACTTCTATTGAAAGCTGCCGGAACTTCCGAAGTGACCGATACGATTTATGCCAAACGAACCAATCATATCCCAGAACTTGTGCGAATGGGTGCTAATGCCCAGGTAGAAGGCAACATGGTGATTATCAACGGTCCCAGCAAGCTGAACGGTGCAGAAGTCGTGGCTTCGGATTTACGGGCAGGGGCGTGTTTAGTTATCGCCGGTTTGATGGCAGAAGGAACAACGACCATCACAAATGTTGAATATATTTTGCGAGGATACGATCATATCATCGAGAAACTGACTGCATTAGGTGCAGATATTGAAATGAAGGAGCAACTATGAGTGACTACTTAACAATGGCGGAACTGGAAAACAGTACGCTAAAAGAAATCTACACCTATGCCAAAGAATTTAAAATTCCTTATTACAGTCAAATGAATAAAAAAGAATTGGCGTTGGCGGTTATTCGGGCGCAAGCGGAGAAGCAGGGCTTCTTTTACATGGAAGGGATTTTAGACATTGTTGGGCAAGATGGGTACGGCTTTTTGCGGCCAATCAATTATGGACCGAGTGCGGAAGATATTTATATTTCTTCCTCCCAGATTCGTCGATTCAGTTTGCGTAATGGTGATAAAGTCGCCGGAAAAGCTCGACCACCAAAAGAATCCGAACGTTATTATGGTTTGATGCATGTTGAAAGTGTGAATGGCAAAGATCCTGAAGAAGCCAAAGAACGGCCCCATTTTCCAGCCCTTACACCTTTATATCCAAACCGTCATTTGACTTTGGAAACAACGCCGGGGCGTTTGGCTACCCGAATGATCGATATTTTTGCACCAGTAGGATTTGGTCAGCGGGGCCTGATTGTAGCACCACCAAAAGCCGGAAAAACCAGTGTCTTAAAGGAAATCGCCAACGGTATCACGGATAATTTTCCGGAGGTTGAACTGATTGTCTTGTTGATTGATGAACGACCAGAAGAAGTGACTGATTTGGAACGTAGTGTCAAAGGGGATGTGGTATCTTCTACCTTTGACTTGCAGCCAAGCAACCATACTCGAGTGTCGGAATTGGTTTTAGAACGAGCGATGCGTTTAGTTGAAGATAAGCGGGACGTCGTTATTCTCATGGACAGTATCACTCGTTTGGCCCGTGCCTACAATTTAGTTGTACCGCCAAGCGGTCGAACACTGAGCGGTGGGATCGATCCGGCTGCTTTGTATAAACCCAAGAAATTTTTCGGTGCTGCTCGGAATATCGAAGAAGGTGGCAGTCTGACGATTTTGGCGACAGCTTTAGTGGATACCGGCAGTCGAATGGATGACGTGATTTATGAAGAATTCAAGGGAACGGGGAATATGGAATTGCATCTTTCTCGTGATCTCTCGGAACGACGAATCTTCCCGGCGATTGATATCAAAAAGTCCGGAACTCGAAAAGAAGAACTATTGATGACGGCCGAACAATTGGAAGAAACCTGGAAATTGCGGAATAATATGAGTGGTGATTCATTGGAATACACTGAGCAGTTTGTTCAATTTTTAAAGAAAACCAAAAGTAACGAACAGTTGTTTTCTGCTTTTCAAGAAGTTTCTTTTGGAAAAAAAGCACCAAAAAGAAATCCGAAAAGATAATTGCAACTTCTCAGCAAACATGATACTATGTTACTGTTGTAAATTGACAAATAACTCTGGCGCAGCAAATGAACCAGGGCAAAGGAGCGAAAAAAATCATGAAACAAGAAATCCATCCAAATTATCATCCAGTCGTATTTATGGATTCAACAACAGGCTTCAAATTCTTGTCAGGTTCTACTAAGAACTCTCAAGAAACTGTTGAATGGGAAGACGGAAACACTTATCCATTGGTACGTGTCGAAGTAACTTCTGACTCACATCCATTCTATACTGGACGTCAAAAATTTACCCAAGCAGATGGCCGTGTCGACCGTTTCAACAAAAAATACGGTCTCAAAGACGCAAACGCTGCGGAATAATTTCATTTTTGAAATTAAAAAAGACTTTCCTTTTCGGAGGAAGGTCTTTTTTTGTGGAATCAATATTCATATTAACGGGAAATATTGAATAATTTTCGACAACTGCTGAATAGAATATGGTATAATACTAACGTTAAATAAAAAACGTTATTTTGGTTTGCTTGTTATCTCCACAACGATTATCAACGAATTTAGGTACAAAAAAAAGCGCCGAGAACAGCGCCACTTGAAAAGTTGATAACGGACAAAGCCTTATTTTAACTTGCTATGTTGTTTTGAAAACTTCCAACAAACTGATTATAGCAAATTAAAAAAAATATGCAATAAAAATCATCGTCTTTTTAACAAAAGATGCATAAACATGGTAATTAGGAATGAATCGTATTAATTAAGTTATCACAAAAAGAAAGCGGTAACATATATAGGAGGAAGAGAAGTGGGTAAAGAGTATACGATTGGATTAGATATCGGAACGAATAGCGTTGGCTGGGCGGTTCTTCAAGAGGATCTTGATTTAGTTAGACGAAAAATGAAGGTATATGGAAATACGGAGAAAAACTATTTAAAGAAAAATTTCTGGGGCGTTGACCTTTTTGATGAAGGGATGACTGCAAAGGATACGCGACTAAAAAGAACGACGCGTCGGCGTTATTTCAGACGGCGCCAGCGGATTAGTTACCTGCAAACATTTTTCCAAGAGGAAATGAATCGAATAGATCCTAATTTTTTTAATCGATTAGATGAAAGTTTTTTGATAGAGGAGGATAAACTAAGCGAACGTCATCCTATTTTTGGCACAATTGAAGAAGAAGTTGCCTATCATAAAAATTATGCGACGATTTATCATTTACGGAAAGAATTAGCAGACGCTGAGGAAAAAGCTGATTTACGGCTTGTTTATTTAGCATTGGCTCATATCATTAAATATCGGGGACATTTTTTGATTGAGGGACGATTAAGCACAGAAAATACCTCTACTGAAGAAACATTTAAAACATTCCTTCAGAAATACAATCAAACCTTTAATCTACAAGAGGATAAAAGTTTGATTAATCCGGTAGATGAAACAATCAGTATTGGTTCTATTTTTGCGGATAAAGTCTCTCGGGCTAAAAAGGCAGAAGGCGTGTTATCCTTATTTCCAGATGAAAAAAGGAATGGAACCTTCGATCAGTTTTTAAAAATGATTGTCGGAAATCAAGGGAATTTCAAAAAAACGTTTGAGCTTGAAGAGGATGCTAAATTACAATTTTCTAAAGAAGAATATGATGAATCCTTAGAAGCTCTTTTAGGCGAAATTGGCGATGAATACGCTGATGTTTTTGAAGCTGCAAAAAATGTCTATAATGCAGTAGAGTTATCAGGGATATTGACGGTAACGGATAATTCTACCAAGGCAAAATTATCTGCCAGCATGATAAAACGATACGAGGATCATAAAACTGATTTGAAATTATTCAAAGAATTTATTCGAAAAAATTTGCCAGAAAAATACCATGAAATTTTTAACGATAAGAATACGGATGGTTATGCAGGGTATATTGACAATAGCAAGAAAACGTCACAAGAAAAGTTTTACAAATATACCACGAATTTGATTGAAAAAATAGATGGAGCAGAATATTTTCTTAAAAAAATTGAAAATGAGGATTTTTTGAGAAAGCAACGGACTTTTGATAATGGGATTATCCCGCACCAGATTCATTTGGAAGAACTAAAAGCCATTTTGCATCATCAAGCAATGTATTATCCTTTTTTACAAGAAAAATTCTCAAATTTTGTAGATTTACTGACATTTAGAATTCCTTACTATGTGGGACCATTAGCCAACGGCAACAGTAGATTTTCCTGGTTATCAAGAAAATCAGACGAACCAATCAGACCTTGGAACTTGGCAGAAGTTGTTGATTTAAGTAAATCGGCAGAATTATTTATTGAACGTATGACTAACTTTGATTTGTATTTACCATCAGAGAAGGTCTTGCCAAAGCACAGCATGCTCTACGAAAAATATACTGTTTATAATGAATTGACGAAAGTAACGTATAAGGATGAACAAGGGGAGGTACAGAATTTTTCAAGTGAGGAAAAAGAAAGAATTTTCATCGATTTATTCAAGCAGCACCGGAAAGTAACCAAAAAAGATTTAAGCAATTTTTTGCGCAATGAATATAATCTTGATGACGTAATAATTGATGGGATAGAAAATAAATTTAATGCAAGTTTTAACACATATCATGATTTTCTCAAGCTAAAGATTGATCCTAAAGTACTTGATGATCCAGCAAACGAACCGATGTTTGAAGAAATTGTAAAGATATTGACGATTTTTGAGGATCGAAAAATGCTTCGAGAACAGTTGAGTAAATTTTCGGATCGTTTAAGTGAAAAAACGATAAAAGATTTGGAACGGAGGCACTATACTGGCTGGGGACGTCTATCAGCAAAACTTATTAACGGTATCCATGATAAACAATCAAATAAGACTATTCTAGATTATTTAATCAATGATGATGCACCGAAAAAAAATATTAATCGGAACTTCATGCAGTTGATTAATGATAATCGCTTGACTTTCAAAGAAGAAATAGAAAAAGAACAATTAAAAGCTAATTCAGAGGAGAGCTTAATTGAAATTGTTCAGAATCTTGCCGGGAGTCCAGCAATCAAAAAGGGAATTTTTCAAAGTCTGAAAATCGTGGATGAACTGGTAGAAATCATGGGCTATGCCCCAACGAATATCGTAGTGGAGATGGCACGTGAAAATCAAACGACTGCTAACGGTAGAAGAAATTCTCGCCCACGATTAAAAAATTTAGAAAAAGCAATGGACGATCTAGGCGGTAAAACTTTAAAAGAACATCCAGTCGACAATAAAGCACTGCAAAAAGATCGGCTGTATCTGTATTATTTACAAAATGGAAAAGATATGTATACAAATGAAGAGTTGGACATTCACAAGCTTTCTACCTATGATATCGATCATATTATTCCGCAAAGTTTTATTGTAGATAATTCTTTGGATAATCGTGTGCTAGTTAGTCTCTCTAAGAACAGAGGGAAATTAGATAATGTTCCTAGTAAGGAAGTTGTTAAGAAAATGAGAGCTCTCTGGGAAAGCCTCTATCGTTCTGGCTTAATTAGTAAGAAAAAATTCGATAATTTGGTAAAAGCAGAAAGTGGTGGGCTTTCGGAGGATGATAAAGCAGGATTCATTCATCGTCAGTTGGTGGAGACACGCCAAATTACCAAAAATGTTGCACGGATTTTGCATCAGCGCTTTAATTCTGAAAAAGATGATGAAGGTAATCTGATTCGTAAAGTAAGAATTATCACCCTGAAATCTGCTCTAACAAGCCAATTTCGAGAAAGTTTTGGTATATATAAAGTTCGAGATATCAACGATTACCATCATGCACACGATGCCTATTTGAATGGGGTAGTGGCAACTGCATTGCTTAAAATCTATCCACAACTCGAACCTGAATTCGTTTATGGGGAATTCCACCGATTCAATGCCTTTAAGGAGAATAGAGCGACTGCTAAGAAGCATCTTTACTCAAATCTGATGAACTTCTCAAAACCACTTAAAGATGAAGTTAAGACTAATTGGGAACAAAAATATATTGGTAAAGTTAAGAAAGTAATGAATTATCGGCAGATGAATATTGTGAAGAAAGTGGAGATACAAAAAGGTGGTTTTTCAAAAGAATCTATTTTACCAAAAGGAGATTCTGACAAACTTATTTCACGAAAAAAAGAATGGGATACTACAAAGTATGGTGGTTTTGATAGCCCTAATGTTGCTTATTCGGTGGTCATTCGTTATGAAAAAGGCAAGACTCGGAAACTTGTAAAAACAATTGTCGGAATTACTATTATGGAACGAGCAGCTTTTGAAAAGAATGAACGTGAATTTTTGAAAAATAAAGGATATCAAAATCCTCAAATTTGCATGAAATTACCTAAATATTCTTTGTATGAATTTGATGATGGCCGCCGTCGACTACTTGCTAGTGCAAAAGAGGCACAAAAAGGAAATCAAATGGTTTTACCTGCCCATCTAGTTACTCTTTTATATCATGCCAAGCATTGCAATGAGAAACCGGATAGTTTGAAGTATGTTACAGAACATCAAAGCGGATTCTCAGAGATAATGGTGCATGTAAAAGATTTTGCTGAGAAATATACTCTTGTTGATAAAAATTTGGAAAAGATCCTCAGTTTGTATGCTAAAAATATGGATTCGGAAGTCAAAGAGATCGCTCAATCATTTGTTGATCTGATGCAATTGAATGCTTTTGGAGCCCCAGCAGACTTTAAGTTTTTCGGGGAGACAATTCCCCGTAAACGCTATACAAGTGTAAATGAACTATTAGAAGCAACGATTATCAATCAATCTATTACCGGTTTATACGAAGCTCGGAGGAGACTAGGTGACTAAATGGGATGGCGGACGGTTGTTATTAATACACATTCAAAACTATCTTACAAAAATAACCATCTGATTTTTAAATCTTCTGATCAACACGAGATGATTCATTTGTCAGAAATAGATGTGCTTTTACTAGAAACAACGGATATTACACTAACAACGATGCTTATCAAACGATTGGTGGATGAAAACATTCTTGTCCTTTTTTGCGATGATAAGCGCTTGCCCATTGGAAAATTGTTTCCTTTTTATGGTCGTCACGATAGTAGTCTGCAATTACCTCGGCAGATTTCCTGGTCTATGGATCGGAAATCTGTCGTTTGGACAGAAATTATCTCACAAAAAATTTTGAATCAAAGTCAGTTTTTGAAGTATCAAGGATATGATGAAAAATCGAAAGCATTACTAAAATTACACGAAACTTTAGAGATCTTTGATCCAAGTAATCGAGAAGGACATGCTGCTCGAATTTATTTTAATACACTATTTGGAAATGAGTTCACTCGAGAAACGGACAATGCAATCAATGCAGGACTAAATTATGGATATACGCTTTTAATGAGTATATTTGCTCGCGAAATCGTTAAATCAGGTTGTATGACACAGTTCGGCTTGAAACATGCTAATCAATTCAATGATTTCAATTTGGCAAGTGATTTGATGGAGCCTTTTCGTCTGCTTGTGGATCAGATTGTTTATGTTAATCGCAACAATCCGTTTGTAACGATCAAGCGTGCTCTTTTTGACTTATTTACGGCAACATATACTTACAATAACAAAGAAATGTACCTAACAAATATTGCCAGTGATTATACGAAAAAAGTGGTGAAAGTTTTGAATGAAGAAACGGAAAGGATTCCAGAATTCAGGATATGAGTTATCGATATATGAGACTAATCTTAATGTTTGATATGCCAACAGAAACAGCGGATGAAAGAAAAGCCTATCGCCGTTTTCGGAAATTCTTACTGAGCGAAGGGTTCATTATGCATCAGTTTTCTGTTTACAGTAAAATTCTTCTGAATGGTACAGCAAATAAAGCGATGGTTGCCCGTCTGAAACAAAATAATCCTAAAAAAGGGTTGATTACGGTACTAACAGTAACAGAAAAACAGTTTTCTAGAATGCTTTATCTAAGTGGAGAACAAGAGAAATCCGTAGGGAATTCAGATACTAGAATTGTTTTTTTAGGAGAAAGTTATGATGAAAGTTAATTTTACACTATTAGATAATCCCATAGAACTGACAGGATCTACTTATTTTGTCGTAGAGGATGTACAAGTTTTTTCTCATTTGATCAAACTTTTCTATCAGTATGATGGTGAAAGTGATTTGAAATTATTTGATGAAAAGCAGCGTACAGTTAAACCAAGTGAGTTGATGATTATCACGGATATATTGGGCTATGATATTAATTCAGCCGCCACGTTGAAATTAATTTATTCAGATTTAGAGGATCAGCTAAATGAAAAACCAGAAGTAAAATCGATGATCAATAAATTGACCGCCACTATCAGTGAATTAATTGGTTATGAGTTGCTGGAGCATGATCTTGATTTAGAAGAGGACGAGATTACAGTGCTGGAACTATTCAAAGCACTAGGTATTCGTATTGAAACAATCAGCGATACGATATTTGAAAAACTCATTGAGATTATTCAGATTTTCAAGTATCTTTCTAAGAAAAAATTATTGGTCTTGATTAATGTCTGTTCGTATCTTACTGAAAAAGAGAGAGCAGAATTAAATAATTATATCTCGTTGTATAATGCAGAAGTTTTATTTTTAGAGCCAAGGGAAATAAGGGGACTACCTCAATATATTTTAGATGAGGATTATTTTTTGCATATCGAAAACATGGTATAATGAAAGTGTGTTCTTTGAAAATAAAATACTGATTAAACATTGATATAGAAGCATTCAGAACTGAAGTCTTGCTATGGACGAGTAGTGCGATTACGAAATTTTTCAGAAGCAAAAAACTTCTGCGAGGTTTTAGAGCTATGCTGTTTTGAATGCTTCCAAAACACGGCAATTGCGACTGTCACTCCTGTACAAGTTTTAGAGCTATGCTGTTTTGAATGCTTCCAAAACGTATTTTTGCATTGATAATGCATCCGTTTTGTTTTAGAGCTATGCTGTTTTGAATGCTTCCAAAACTCATCAATGGAGACTACTTCCCCGGTTTCTGTTTTAGAGCTATGCTGTTTTGAATGCTTCCAAAACGGTATAAATTTCGCTTGTACTAACTCATCTGTTTTAGAGCTATGCTGTTTTGAATGCTTCCAAAACTTTTACTTTTTGTATTTATCAACTTAACTTGTTTTAGAGCTATGCTGTTTTGAATGCTTCCAAAACAAGAAATATTGTAATTATAGCCCTTTTTATGTTTTAGAGCTATGCTGTTTTGAATGCTTCCAAAACTGTCCGCCAAGTTAGTACCTAATACAAGGAGTTTTAGAGCTATGCTGTTTTGAATGCTTCCAAAACCGCTGTTTCAAGATGTGCTACGTTAAAGGTGTTTTAGAGCTATGCTGTTTTGAATGCTTCCAAAACGACTGCTGAAAATTTAAAGATGGCTATCTTGTTTTAGAGCTATGCTGTTTTGAATGCTTCCAAAACATCGTTTGCTACGTTCATGCTCTTTAACGTGTTTTAGAGCTATGCTGTTTTGAATGCTTCCAAAACTGACCTCTTTGCAAAAACAGGCACATCTAAGTTTTAGAGCTATGCTGTTTTGAATGCTTCCAAAACCGATGTTGTGAGTACCCAGTGCCATTTCAGGTTTTAGAGCTATGCTGTTTTGAATGCTTCCAAAACAAAGTGGGGAATCAATAAAATTTGCTGGATAGTTTTAGAGCTATGCTGTTTTGAATGCTTCCAAAACTAGCAAATGATTCAAACTCTGCTTTAGCCTGTTTTAGAGCTATGCTGTTTTGAATGCTTCCAAAACAAATGAAGTGGCTTTAAATATTTGCGTTGTGTTTTAGAGCTATGCTGTTTTGAATGCTTCCAAAACAATAGCAACTTCAGAAAGGAGCGTTTTCGAGTTTTAGAGCTATGCTGTTTTGAATGCTTCCAAAACGAACACTATGATAACTGACCAGACGCCAAAGTTTTAGAGCTATGCTGTTTTGAATGCTTCCAAAACTAACAAGTCAAGCGTTGGATATATGCTTGAGTTTTAGAGCTATGCTGTTTTGAATGCTTCCAAAACAATTGTGGGGATTCGAATAGTCGATTTATTGTTTTAGAGCTATGCTGTTTTGAATGCTTCCAAAACTTGGATTGGTTGGCTGTATGTCGGCTTAGTGTTTTAGAGCTATGCTGTTTTGAATGCTTCCAAAACAAACGGTTGCACTGCATCTCCGATTACAGAGTTTTAGAGCTATGCTGTTTTGAATGCTTCCAAAACTTATCAACCGTTAAGGATTGCTTAACAGTTGTTTTAGAGCTATGCTGTTTTGAATGCTTCCAAAACTTTGGATTGGTGGTGAAAGAAAATTTATAAGTTTTAGAGCTATGCTGTTTTGAATGCTTCCAAAACTTTAAAATCTTCAAGATAAAGAGAATAATCGTTTTAGAGCTATGCTGTTTTGAATGCTCCCAACCCAAAAACCGACCATTTCCCCTTATCCTTTTTCAGGTAAGAGCAGATGGTCGGTTTGCATTTTACACCCCAACTCCCTGAAACAACGACCGAGTTGCTTGATAAATTGAGCGGGCGGTATCCGCATTGTTCATCGTATACAGGTGGATTCCTGCGGCATTTTGAGTGACTAAATCAATAATTTGATCGATGGCATATGCGATGCCAGCATCTCGTAATGCAAGGGGATTGTGTTCATATTTTTCTAATATGGCCAAAAATTTTCGAGGCAATTTGGCTTCGCTGGTTTTGATCAGACGCAAGGCTTGGTTGCGGTTGATAATAGGCATGACTCCGGCGATAATCGGCACATCGATATCTGCTAAATCACAATGTTCTTGGAAGCGATAAAAAAGTTCGTTGTCAAAAAAAAGCTGAGTAATCAGTTGGTTGCATCCGGCTTCCGTTTTCTTTTTTAGATTTTTAACATCTGCCACTCGACTAGCAGAATCTGGATGGATTTCCGGATAACAAGCACCGCTGATTTCAAATTGCGGGGCTTGTTTTTTTATATATGCGATTAAATCGCTGGCAAAATGAAAATCAGTTTTTGGTGGCATGTCAGGAAAGATATCTCCTCGCAGAGCCAACAGTCGCCGAACGCCTAAGAGTTGCAACTTTTCTAAAATCACATCCACCTGCTCCTTGGATAAATAGGCAGCCGGTAGATGTGCAATTGTTGGGATATCCAGCTGATTCGTAATGTAGCCGGCCAACTTGAGGGTAGTGGTTTCGATATTTTTTTGATTGTTGCTACAGGTTACACTGATGAAATCCGGTGCGAGATCCTGTAACTGATTCAAAGTATCAAAAATTTTCTCCGTGCCGGTTTGGGTATTTGGCGGAAAAACTTCAAAGGAAAAGGAGGGGCCACCTCCGTTCTGCTCTTGACTCATATTAAAGCTCCTCTCGCACAAGTTTTGCAGCTGCGGTCAAATTCGTCAAACTTTCACGGGTTTCAGGAATGCCCCGAGTTTTTAAGCCACAGTCTGGGTTGATCCAAAGTTTTTCTTTTGGTACTTTAGCTAAAATTGCATGGATTGTTTGCAGAATTTCATCTGTGGAAGGAACCCGTGGAGAATGGATGTCGTAAACACCTGGTCCCACTTGCGTTTGAAAGTTTTGTGCGTTCAATTCATCTAAAATAGATAAGTTTGAGCGGGAAGCTTCAAAAGAAATCACATCGGCATCCATTTGGTCAATTGCCGGAATAATATCCGTAAATTCGCTATAACACATATGAGTATGGATTTGCGTGGTGGGCTGCACTTGACTATGAACCAAACGAAAGGCAGGGATTGCCCAATCCAGATATTCAGAATACCAGTCGGTTTTTCGTAAAGGCAATTTTTCTCGAAGTGCTGCTTCATCAATCTGAATTACTCGGATACCGTTGGCTTCAAGGTCTAAGACTTCTTCTTGGATTGCCAGTGCGATTTGCAAAGTAGACTCTTTTAATGAAATATCTTCTCGTGGAAAAGACCAGTTCAAAATCGTAACGGGTCCTGTCAGCATACCTTTGACAATTTTGGTCGTTTGTTTTTGGGCATAGGTGGACCATTTTACCGTGATCGGGTTTTCCCGCACAACATCTCCCCAGATAATCGGAGGTTTCACACCACGGGTTCCATAGGATTGGACCCAACCATTTTGGCTAAAGAGGTAGCCGGAAAGATTCTGTCCAAAATATTCCACCATGTCATTTCGTTCAAATTCTCCGTGAACTAAAACGTCTAAACCAATCGATTCCTGCCAGTTCAACCAGTCATCGATTTGTGTTGCCAGAAAATGGTCGTAGTCTGTATCTGAGATTTCGTGACGGTTGTATTTTGCCCGAGTTTGTTTGACTTCTCGTGTTTGTGGGAAGGACCCAATCGTTGTTGTTGGCAGTAGAGGCAAATCAAAAACGGCTTTTTGTAGCTGTTCACGATCAGAGAAAGCTGGTTGACGGGTGAAATCAGCAGCAGATAAAGCAGCAATTTTCTCTGCTAGCTTATGATTTTTGTTGGTTCGATTTTTAGCAAAAAGTTGCTGATTTTCAGCAAGTAGTGCAGTTTCTTTGTTGAAAAAAATCGCAGCCAATTCCGTTAATTCCGTTAACTTTTCCTTTGCAAAAGCAAAGTGGTCAAGAATTGTGGTCGGAAATGTTTCATTTTCTGTAGAAAAAGGCACGTGTAACAACGAGCACGAGGTTGTTAGAACCACATTTTCAGCAGGCAGTTTCTGTAAAAGTGCCAGTGTTTTTTCGTAGTGATTCCGCCAAATATTTTTTCCATTGACAATACCGGCAAATAAGATTTTTTCGGCAGGAAATCCGTTGGCAACCAGTTCTAAATTTTTGATTCCTTCCACAAAATCCAAACCGATTCCATCAAAATCAAGCTGAACCAACGAGGAATAAACATCCCGAACATCACCGAAATAGGTTTGAGCCAAAATCTTCAGGCCATTTTTTTGTTGCAACAAAGGAACATAGAGGGCTTGGAATAACGCCCACTCTTCAGAAGAAATGTCTTTGACTAAAGCCGGTTCGTCCAATTGCAGCCAACCGGCCCCCAGATTCGCTAATGTTGCAAAAATTTCCTGATAGGCAGCAATCAAAGACGGCACAAAATCTTCCGGTTGGGTTTCGGGTGCAAAATCACTGATCTGTAGCAAAGTGAAAGGCCCCAAAAGAACAGGACGTGTGTGAATACCCAGTTCTTTTGCTTCTAGGAATTCATCAAAAATTTTCTTGCCGACTACGCTGATTTCTGTGTTTTTTTCAAATTTAGGAACGATGTAATGGTAGTTGGTATTGAACCATTTTTTCATCGGCCAAGCTTTGATATCGCCTTTTTCTCCTTGATATCCCCGAGCCAGTGCAAAATATTTATCAAGCCCTGACAAATCGATGTGTTGAATTTCTTCAGGTAAAATATTTAGCAAAAAAGCCGTGTCCAAGGTCGTATCATAAAAAGAGAAATCATTGCTGGGTACGCTGTCGACCCCGCTGGCATGGACCAGTTTCCAATGTTTTTCCCGTAAAGCAGCGGCACTGGTTTGTAATTCTTCTTCTGAAAGTTCCGAACGAAAATATTTTTCTGTTTGAAATTTTAATTCACGGTGTTCCCCAATCCGCGGGAATCCGATGATGGTTGTTGTCATAAAAAAGCCCCCTTTTGTTGTTAGTGACTAAACTATCACTTTTTACTTTTTATGGATAACTGAAAAAACTAATCATTGGTTATAGTTTTAAACTATAACTTGGTGTAAACTATAGAAAAATTGCAGGAGGTCACAGCATGCGAATTCAACAGCTAGCTTATTTAGAAAAAATCGTTGCCCGAGGCTCCATCAATGAAGCGGCAAAAGAATTGTATTTAACACAACCCAGCTTATCCAATGCCGTAAAAGAATTGGAAAATGAGATGGGCATTCAACTGCTTTTGCGAAATAAAATGGGGGTTACTCTGACGGATGAGGGACGAGAATTTATGATCTATGCCCGGCAGATTCTGGATCAGGTAAATCTTATGGAGGAAAAATATAAGCAGAAAACGCCGCGAAAACAAGCCTTTTCTGTTTCAGCTCAGCACTATGCTTTTGTGGTGCATGCTTTTGTGGAATTGATTCGGCAGGTTAATACAGAGGAGTATCAGTTTACGTTACGGGAAACAGAAACTCAGAATATTTTAGACGATTTGACCAGTTTTAAAAGTGAAATCGGTATTTTGTACCTCAATACTTTTAATCGGCAGGTGATGCAAAAGCTCTTTAAAGAAAAAAATCTGGAATTTACCCCGCTATTTACGGCATTGCCCCATGTATTTGTCAGTCGGGAAAATCCTCTGACTCAAAAAAAATCGGTCAATTTGACCGATTTAGAAGAGTATCCCTATCTTTCTTACGAGCAAGGGGAGGTTAATTCTTTTTACTTTGCTGAGGAAATTCTCAGTACGCTGGACCACAAGATGAACATTAAAGTCAGTGATCGGGCGACGATTTTTAATTTGATGGTGGGGTTGAACGGCTATACGATCAGTTCCGGGATTATCAGCAGTGAGTTAAACGATGACAAAATCGTCGCAATCCCTTTGGAAGTCGATGACTCCATCACGATTGGCTGGCTAAAGCATCGTCAATTAGAACTCAGCCCGATTGCGCAAGATTATTTGCAGCGTTTGGAGGAACATATTCGCGGGTATGGTTTTTCCATCGAATAACTAAGCAAGGAACTGCCTTTAATGGGGGAGTTCCTTGCTTAGTTATTGTTGATAGAAGCGACGAAAATTTTTAGGAGTCATTTGTTCACTGCGTTTAAAGGCGGCGATAAAATAGCTGACATCATTGAAGCCCACACGCTCGCTGATTTCCTGGATCGGCAGCAAGGCATCGTTTGCCAACAGTTCCTTCGCTTTTCGTAAACGCAACTCCAATAAATATTGATAAGGAGAAAGTTGATATGTTTCTTTAAATAATTTTGATAAATATTGCGGACTATACCCCACTAGCTTAGCTAAATCCTCATTGCGAATAGTCTCAGCGAAATGATCGTTCATATACTGGACCACCGGCTGGATCAATTCGCCGTATTTATTTCCGTGGGTTTGGTTTGCCGTGACCTCTTTGATCAGCATCAAAAAAGAATAAATCATTCCGGAGGTTTTTAATGGAGCTGCGGGATCATCCACATCAATTTCTTTTGCCAGATGTTCGATAAAATGATTCAATTCCGGCAGTGGCTCATTGAGCAGAAGGTAGTCACCGATTCCCAGCAGTGTCAAAATTTCTGCTGCCAATGCACCGCCAAAGGTAAAATAGGCAGTCAACCATTTTTCGGTTGTCGGCACATACGTATGAGGGACCGACCGATTGATTAAGATACTCTTATTTTTTTCTAAAATAAAACTTTTCCCGTCAACACTCACCTCTCCAGCGCCTTCTTGGGTATGGAGCCAATGAATATACGGATATCCTTGTGGACGAGTGATAGGGTCTTGATCCCATTGAATTCCGACACTATCGACAAACAACGGAAGACCGGAATCTTTTCGACTAAAAGTATAACGCATGGTACCACCTGCTTTAGTTTCATATTTTTATAGAATTGAAGATGATTCTATGATTATTTTACCATTTTCCCGTGATAGAATGAAGACAGAAGAAAAGGCTTTCTATTTTCACTTTGAAGGAGGAAAAAGTAATGGCATTTTTTAAAAACATGTTATTTGGCGGAGACTACAATCCAGAGCAATGGCCGGAAGAAATCTGGGTGGAGGACATGCGCATCCTGAATTTAGCAAAAATCAACTCGGCAACAATTAACGTTTTTTCATGGGCACAATTACAGCCTGATGAAGAAACCTATGATTTTTCTACACTGGATAAAATTGTTGAAATGCTTACCAAGCACAAGTATCAAATCGTTTTGGCAACTTCTACAGCGGCACTGCCTGCATGGATGAGTCGTCGCTACCCGGATGTTAATCGGACGGACTTTGAAGGACGTGCCCACAAGTTTGGTCAACGGCACAATGCCTGTCCTAACAGCCCAACCTTCCGAAAATTCAGTGCCAAGCTGGCGGGGAAATTAGGCGAACGCTACGGCCATTTGGAAAATGTAGTTTGTTGGCATATTTCTAATGAGTATGGTGGCAACTGCTATTGCGAAAATTGTGCCAAAGAATTTCGTGTTTGGCTGAAGAAAAAATACCATACAATCGAGGCATTAAATAAAGCTTGGAATATGGCGTTTTGGGGACACACACTTTACTCATGGGAAGATGTCGTGGTTCCTAACGCACTAGGCGATGCAATCGGTACAGAAAAAACTGCCTTTGCCGGGCTTTCTATCGATTACCGGCGCTTTATGTCGGATTCGATTTTACGAAATTTTACCGATGAAAAAGCGGCAATCAAACAACACGATCCTAAAACAGCAATTACGACCAACTTGATGGGAACCTTTAAAGATTTGGATTACTTCAAATGGGCAAAGGAAATGGATATTGTTTCCTGGGACAACTACCCAAGTTACGATACCCCAATCAGTTTGACAGCAATGCGCCATGATTTGATGCGGGGACTAAAAGACGGTCAATCCTTTATGTTGATGGAACAAACACCAAGTCAACAAAATTGGCAGCCTTATAATTCCTTAAAACGTCCGGGACAAATGAAAAATATGAGTTATCAAGCGGTAGCTCACGGAGCAGATACGATTCAATTCTTCCAGTTGCGGCGATCCGTGGGGGCGTGCGAAAAATTTCACGGAGCTGTGATTGAACATGTTGGTAACGAACATACCCGTGTGTTTCGAGAAACTGCTGAGTTAGGGCAGGAATTGGAAAAATTAGGGGATACATTACTAGATGCTGTGACACCGGCAAAAGTGGGAATTATTTTTGACTGGTCGAATTACTGGGGACTGGAATACACCAGTGGTCCCACGATCGAGCTACAATATGTCGATCAGATTCATCATTACTACCAAGAATTATTTGCCCGCAACATTGATGTTGACATGGTTTCCATCAATGGCGATTTTGAAAAATATGATTTATTAATCGCTCCTTGTCTGTATATGATCAATCAGGAACAAGCACAAAAAATCGATGCTTATGTCAATAACGGTGGACATTTTGTAACGACAATGATGAGTGGTTTAGTCGATGAAACCGATAATGTGCATCTTGGCGGATATCCGGGACCATTAAAAGAAACTTTAGGTATTTGGGTAGAAGAATTTGATGCTTTGCCACCAGAAAAGACGACTCAGGTTGTTTTCAATGACGGCACTGTTAGCGATTGTCGGATGCTGTGTGACATTATTCATCCTAATACGGCAGAAGTGTTGGCAAATTACGGTAAAGGAGAATTCTATGCTGACACCCCCGTAATCACCCGTAATCAAAAGGGGTCCGGTATGGCCTATTATGTGGGAACGATGCTGTCTGAAACTGGAATGAAACGATTATTTGATGAACTATTAAAAGCGTTGCCGATTGAAACATTTGATTTACCAGAAGGAATTGAATGGAAGACCCGAGTAAAAGAAAATCAGACCTATCATTTTCTGCTGAATCATAAAAACGAACCTGTTACAGTAACCGTACCAACTGCCGGCAAAGAGTTGCTGACGGAAACAGCTCTTAGCGGCACCATTGAGTTAGCACCCTTTGATGTAAAAATCATTGCCGAATAAAAACAAGATACTCTTTTTTTCAGAGAATATTTTCTGGCATTTCAAAAAAATTCAGAAAAAGAGTTGACATCGATTGAAAACTACTGTAAATTAACGTCAATAAGAAATTTGTTCCCGATGAAAAGGAAAGTAAGCTTGGACGCGTTGAAGAGAGACGTTGGTTGGTGTGAAACGTCAGGTCGAAAAAGCTGAACATGGCCTTGGAGGGTAGAGTGTCGATAAGTAGGCAGTCTCGGAGGTTTCACCGTTAAAAGAAACACCGATCTCTTTGAAAGAAAAGAAGTCGGGTCAAGGGAAGAAGTATCTTCCGAACAAAAGGTGGTAACACGATTATTCGTCCTTTTACTGGTTAAGACCGGTAAAAGGGCTTTTTTTATATCCTTCATCACGAAGAAATGATAAGTACAAAAAGAAACTTTTCAACAGAGAGCTTCGAACGCTGAGAAGAAGCAAAAGGGCATTTTTGGAAAATGGTCATGGAGTGAATCATCCCGAGCAGAGAATGTGAGACGATGACGGCTGCGCCCGATACAGCGCTAGAGTATGTTTGTACTCGAAGAGGAGCTGTATGTGAATGCAGGTCAAAATGAGGTGGTAACACGCAAAAAAGCGTCCTCAAGTCAGTGATTTTTTCGCTGATTTGAGGATGCTTTTTTTGTTGGGAGGAATGACAGACATGAAACGAATGTGTTGCCTCTAGAAAAAATATGGAATCGGAGGAGAAAAAATGATTGAACTAAAAAATATTACTGTCACTTTTCAACAAAAGGGTGAACAGATTCAAGCAGTAAAAGATGTGGACGTTAAAATCGATAAAGGTGATGTCTATGGTATCGTTGGTTATTCCGGCGCTGGAAAAAGTACCTTGGTGCGGGTAATCAATTTATTGCAACGACCAACCAATGGGGAGGTAATCATTAATGGTACCAACTTAACAGAATTATCTGCCAAACAACTGCGGGAAAAACGCAAGGCAATCGGCATGATTTTTCAACATTTCAATTTGATGAACAGTCGCACAATTTTTGATAACGTTGATTTTTCTTTAAAATATTCTGGAAAATCGAAACAGGAACGTCATCAAAAAGTTGCGGAGCTATTGGAGCTGGTGGGGTTGTCGGATAAAACTCTGGCGTATCCCAACCAGTTATCCGGGGGGCAAAAACAACGGGTCGCCATTGCCCGGGCATTGGCCAATGATCCAGAGATTTTACTTTGTGATGAAGCCACCAGCGCGCTGGACCCTAAAACTACGCTACAAATTTTGGCGCTCTTAAAGGAATTGAATCAACGTCTTGGGTTGACAATTGTTTTGATTACTCATGAAATGCAAGTGGTCAAGGAAATTTGCAATAAAGTAGCGGTGATGGAAGAGGGCGAAATTATTGAACAAGGCAACAGCATCCAAATTTTCAGCCGGCCGCAAAAAGCGCTGACCCGTGAATTCATTCGAACAGCAACTCATATCGATCAGGCACTGGAAACGATTCTGGGAAATCCTAAGTTTGCTTCGTTGAATGAAAATGAATGGCTGGTGGAACTCGCTTATGTTGGCGATCAAACCAATGAACCGCTGATTGCTCAACTTTACAGCCGCTACCAAGTAACGACGAATATTTTATATGGCAACGTAGAGATTTTACAAAATGTTCCATTAGGCAGTTTGATTGTCACACTGGCTGGCGAAAGCACACAGCGGCAACAAGCGTTGAATTATTTAAAAAAACAAGGAGTTTACACGAATATTTTGAAGCAACCAGAAGAACAATTAATCGCAGTTGAAGGAGGGTACCACTGATGGAAACGATTCTTGAAAAATATTTTCCCAATGTCATTGGCATCACCGATGAATTTATTGAAGCCACGAAACAAACGCTCTTCATGTCTGTTTGGACCGCTTTGATTGCCGGCGTTTTCGGTATCTTGTTGGGAGTGATTTTAGTTGTTACCCGACCAAAGGGAATTCTGCAAAATCGTCCGGTATACGAAATTTTAGATAAAGCAATCAATATCGTTCGATCGATTCCCTTTATTATTTTGCTGTCACTGTTGGCATTGATCACGCGATTTATTGTCGGCACTACGATTGGGGAAAAAGCGGCGCTAGTGCCACTGATTGTTGGCGTAGTTCCTTTCTTCGCCCGACAAATCGAAAATGCCTTGTTGGAAGTTGATCCTGGGGTGATTGAAGCCGCCCAAGCGATGGGAACCAGTCCGGCGGGAATTATTTTCCGGGTTTATTTAATCGAAGGATTGCCGGGAATCGTCCGGGTTTCTGCTTTGACAATCATTAATGTTATCGGGTTGACTACTATGGCTGGGGCAGTTGGTGCCGGCGGGTTAGGCAATCTGGCAATTTCAAGAGGCTATAATCGTTTTCAAACGGATGTCACCATCGTTGCTACGCTCTTGATTTTAATTCTCGTTTTTATTAGTCAATTTGTAAGTAATCGTATCATAAAAAAAATCAGTCATTAATTGGAGGAAGTAAAATGAAAAAATATCTTAAAATCGCTTTAGCAGCGGCAGCATTCTTGGTGGTAGCCGCAGGATGCAGTAATCAGGGAAAAGCCTCAGAAGCTTCAGATAAAAACAAAGAAACAACCGTGAAATTAGGAGTGATTGGTGCCGATACCGATGTTTGGGATGATGTGAAAGATCGATTGAAAGAAGAAGGTATCAACTTGGAATATGTGAAATTCACAGATTACAATCAACCAAATGCTGCCTTGGCAGACGGATCCATTGATTTGAATTCTTTTCAACATCAATTCTTTTTAGATAATTACAATGAAGAACATGGCACGGATTTGGTTTCCATCGGGAATACCGTTAATGCGCCATTAGGTATTTATTCTGAAAAAATCAAAGATGTTAAAGAGCTGAAAGAGGGAGCAAAAGTTGCGATTCCGAATGATGTTACAAATGGGGGGAGAGCATTATTATTGCTGCAAACAGCGGGTTTGATTACTGTTGATCCGGCAAAAGCGCAAGCACCGACCGTTTCGGATATCACGGAAAATAAATTGAATCTTGATATTTCTGAATTAGATGCCGCCCAAACTGCCCGTGCATTGTCAGATGTGGATATTTCTGTGATCAACAGTGGTGTAGCAGTGGATGCCGGATTTACACCGACGGAAGATGCGATTTTCTTGGAACCAGTGGATGACAATTCAAAACCGTATGTGAACATTATCGTTGCCCGCAAGGAAGATAAAGACAACGAGGTGTACCAAAAAGTCGTTGACGCGTACCAAACAAAAGAAACCGAAAAAGTGATTGAAGAAACATCAAAAGGCTCCAGTATCCCAGCTTGGGAAACCTTTGGCCGTAAATAAAAATTGGAGGAATTTATTATGACAACTACAACTATTGAAGCAACTATCAAAGAATTTATTGATCAACATTTACCAGAATATCAAGCACTTGCTTTAGATATCCACGACCATCCGGAAGTCAGCAATTATGAATTCTATTCCTCGGATGCTTTAATCCAACAATTGGAAAAAGAAGGCTTTACGGTCACTAAAGAGGTTGCCGGTCACCGTACCGGATTTGATGCCCGCTATGTTTCTGCAAAAGAAGGTCCCACGCTTGCATTTCTTGCAGAATTTGATGCCTTACCGGGAATTGGCCATGCCTGCGGACACAATTTATTTGGAACCTACTCTGTTTTAGCAGCCAGTGGATTGAAGCAAGTCATTGATGAAATCGGTGGTGAGATTCGAGTGTATGGTACACCGGGAGAAGAAGGCGGGGAAAACGGCTCAGCAAAGGGCAGCTTTGTGCGAGAAGGTTTTTTCAATGATGTCGATGCAGCTCTTTGCATTCATCCGGCCTATCGTTACAGCAAAACCACGAAATCTTTGGCAAATGATCCGGTAGATATCAAATTCTACGGCAAAGCTTCCCATGCAGCGGCAGCGCCTGAAAAAGGAATCAATGCGCTGGAAGCCTTGCTTCAAGTATTCAACGGAATCAATGGGTTGCGCCTGCATCTGCCAAAAGATGTCAATATCCATGGAATTATCACGGATGGCGGAGTCGCAGCCAATGTCGTTCCCGAATATGCTGCGGGACGTTTTTATCTACGGGCGGCAAATCGCAAAACCTTGGATGAAGTGTACCAAAAGGTAGAGAACATTGTAAAAGGGGCGGCATTGGCAACGGGAACTTCTTATGAATTTGGTCTATTTCAAAATGCAGTAGATGATGTGATCGTCACACCGTTATTTGATGAAGTCTTTTTCAATCATGCACAAGCAGCCGGCGTCCCATCGGATGAAATCGATACTTCTGAACGAGCAAGTTTAGGTTCTTCTGATGTTGGGAACGTCAGTCAGGTTATCCCAACCATCCAACCGACTGTTTCCATTTCAGACGACTATATTGCAGGGCATTCTGAAGAGTTTAAAGCCGCAGCCCGCAGTGAAAAAGGTTTGGCGTCGATTGCGATTGCAGCTGAATTATTGGCAAATACAGCGCTTGATCTTTTGCAAGACCCAGAACTTTTGGCAGCAATCAAAGCCCAACACAAAGAAAGTTTAGCAAAAGGAAATTAACTATAAAAAAATGAAACAACCTCCAATTGTTTGGTCAAAAATCTAACAATTGGAGGTTGTTTTAGGTTAAATCAACTTCAGTTTCTGGATATTTAAAAAATTTTGGGCCGAGACAGCAAAGGCACCATATAGAGTCGCTTTGTCTTCCAACAAGGTATTTCGAATAATCACAGATTCTGAAAAACGGCTTTTTAATTCTTCGGTAACTAAATTTACCATTTGAGGAATTCGCCGATAAAGAGAGCTGTTGATTACAACGATTTCGGGGTCGTACATCATGATAATATTATTAATACCGACACTCAAAAGGGCTGCATTTTGCTGGATTGCCGCCAATGCCTCGGTATCTTGTTTTTCTACATAACGTAATAGAATTTCTGAATTCACGTAATCCAGATTTTTTAGTTTGCCAAATTGATCGTAGGTAACTTTGTTGGAAGCATACTGTTCCAAACAACCGTGATTGCCACAAGGACATTCCCGCCCGTTGGGATAAAGAATGGAATGACCAATTTCACCGGCTTGTCCGTGTTTTCCTTGCTGCAATTTCCCGCTGGTGACGATTCCCGCACCAATCCCGCTATGGACGCTGATACTCACTAGATTTTGGTATTGAGAGGTAAAAGTGTATTCTCCCAATGCTGCCAAATTTGCTTCATTTTGAATAAAAATAGGGAAGTCATAGTTTTTTTGCAGCTCTTCGATAAACGTACTTTGATCCAAATCATAGTAGGGTGTAAAAATAATTTTTTCTTGTTTCACCAATCCATGAATAGCCGCAGTCAGACCGACGATTCCATGGGGAGTAGGGGGCTGAATTTCGATAAAATGATCAATGATCTGCTTCATTTCATTAAAAATCGTTGCCGCTGTAACTGTTATCCGGCGTTTAGAAATGGTATCGACAACCGTGCCGTCAATAAATGCCAACATTCCTTCAATGTAATTATAGCCAAGGTCAAAGGCGATGACCAAGGAAGATTTTCGATTAAAAGTCAGCATGATGGGTTTCCGACCACCTACATTTGAAGCATCACCCACCCGTGTTTCGAAAATTAATTGATCGTCTAATAATTTTTTGGTGATAGCAGAAACCGAGGCTTTGTTCAAACCGGTTTGTTGGGCGACTTCTGCTCGGGAAATTTCTTTTTTCCTAATGATGGTATTGAGAATATTCGCTTCATTGTGCTCACGAATGGTGTATTTTGTTGAAATCATAATAACCCTCCAATAGTAAAGGACATCGTAAAAAAAATGATTGCCTAATTATATATAGTTTATCAAAATATTTTTTTGAAAGCGCTTGACAAACATTTTTGTTTCGTTTAATATTCTTCTTGTAAGTTAGTTTATCGTACTAACAAACTAAAGGCAAGAAAAATTTAAGGAGGAAACAGACATGAGTTATTTTCCAAATGTAGAAAAAATCCAATATGAGGGTGTTAAAACCAAAAATCCATTCGCCTTCCGACATTACAATCCTGACGAAATCGTGATGGGGAAAACCATGAAAGAACAACTGCGTTTTGCGGTGGCTTATTGGCATACCATGACCCAAGATGGTTCTGATCCATTCGGCAGTCCAGTCAATCAACGGACATGGTTTGGTGAAACACCGATGGAAACAGCAAAAAATCGGGTAGAAGCTTTCTTTGAAATTTTGACAAAATTAAATGTGGAATATTTCTGTTTCCATGATATTGATATTGCACCAGAAGGAGATTCTTTGGAAGAATTTTTCCAAAATATTGATGAAATTACCGACTTAATCAAAGAAAAAATGGAACAAACCGGAACGAAATTGCTTTGGAATACAGCAAATATGTTTTCTCATCCACGTTTTGTCAATGGGGCAGCGTCCTCAAACAACGCAGAAGTTTTTGCTTATGCAGCAGCACAAGTCAAAAAAGGCTTGGACATCAGTAAAAAACTTGGCGGACAAAATTATGTTTTCTGGGGCGGCCGTGAAGGATATGAATCTTTATTAAATACCGATATGAAATTTGAACAAGACAACATTGCACGTCTATTCAAAATGGCGATTGCTTATGGTGAAAAAATCGGTCATAAACCTCAATTTTTACTAGAACCAAAACCAATGGAACCAAGCAAACACCAATACGATTTTGATGCTGCGACAACGATGGCATTCATTCAAAAATACGGCTTGGAAAATGATTTCAAATTAAATCTCGAAGCCAATCATGCAACCTTAGCAGGTCATACTTTTGAACATGAGTTGAATGTAGCCCGCTGTTATGATGCGTTAGGTTCTATCGATGCTAACCAAGGAGACGTGCTATTAGGATGGGATACTGATGAATTTCCAACAAATATTTACGACACCACTTTGGCTATGTATGAAATTTTAGAAAATGGTGGCATCGCACCTGGCGGGATCAATTTCGATTCAAAAGTTCGCCGTACGTCATTTGAAATGGATGATTTGTTTTTAGCACATATCGCAGGTATGGATACTTTTGCTCGTGGACTAAAAGCAGCAGCAGCTCTGAAAGAAGAACGATTCTTCGATGAAATCAAGGGAAAACGCTATGCTAGCTACCAAGAAGGCATCGGCGCCAAAATCGTCGCTAATGAAGAAAACTTGGAATCTTTGACAGAATATGCACTGGAACATGATGATATCATGAATGAATCCAACCATTTAGAATATGTGAAATCACGGTTGAATGATTATTTGGTATAGGAGGAGTTGTAAATGATTACAAATCCAATATTAACTGGCTTCAATCCAGACCCAAGTATCTGCAGAGTAGAGGAGGATTATTATATTGCAACTTCAACCTTTGAGTGGTTTCCTGGTGTAATGATTTATCACTCAAAGGATTTAAAAAATTGGAAGCTAGTAAGTACTCCAGTTAATCGAGTAAGCCAGTTAAATATGCTTGGTAACCCTGATTCTGGAGGAGTCTGGGCGCCAGATTTAAGTTATCATGATGGAAAATTCTGGCTAATTTATTCAGATGTTAAAGAAGTCCAAGGAAATAATTGGAAAGATGTTTCTAACTATTTGATTACTTGTGAAACAATCGATGGGGACTGGTCAGAACCAATCTATATGAATGGTTCTGGGTTTGATCCATCATTGTTCCATGATGAAGATGGTAAAAAGTATTTTGTTAATATGGTTTGGGATTACCGAGTATACCATCATAGTTTTTATGGAATCGTATTACAGGAATATGATCATGAGCAAAAGAAACTGGTTGGTGAAGCGAAGGTTATTTTTAAAGGAACCGACCGTAAATTAACAGAGGCTCCGCACCTCTATAAGATTGATAACTATTATTATCTTTTAACTGCGGAAGGAGGAACGAAATACGAACATGCTTCAACAATTGCTCGATCTAAATCTATTGTTGGTCCGTTTGAAGTTCATCCAGAAAATCCACTGATTTCTTCTTGGGGATATCCACATCTTAATTTGCAGAAAGCTGGTCATGGATCAATTGTTCATACCCATACAGATGAATGGTATTTTGTTCATTTAACAGGGCGACCTTTGAAACGCCCGGAAACTCCTCTTCTTGAAAACAGAGGATATTGCCCACTGGGTCGTGAAACTGCAATTCAAAAAATGTTCTGGAAAGATGAGTGGCCTTATATTGTAGGAGGGAATTTTCCGCAAGACGAAGTTGAGTCACCAAACATTTCGGAGGTGAAGTGGCCTGAAGAAGCAAGTAGGATAGATTTTAATGAGGAAAAATTACCGTTAGATTTTCAAACATTACGGATACCTTTTAGTGAAGAAATAGGTAGTTTGACAGAAAGAAGCGGATTTTTACGATTATATGGTAGAGAATCGTTTAATTCCCTATTTTATAAGTCATTGGTGGCGCGACGGTGGCAACATTTTTCTTTTGAAGCCGTTACAAAAGTTGAGTTTTCTCCGACATCTTTTTTGCAACTTGCTGGAATGACTAATTATTATAATACTAAAAATTGGTCATCTATCCATATTACCCATCACGAAGAATACGGAAGAATTATTGACATTATGGATAGTGATAACGGACGAATTACGATGCCTCTTTATAAGAAGGAAATTGTGATTCCCGAAAATGTTAACGCTGTCTTTTTTAAAACTATCGTGAATTTCAACACCTATCAATATGCATACTCATTTGATGAAAAGGAATGGGTAGTGATTGATTATCTATTTGATAGTCTCAAATTATCCGATGATTATGTAGTAGAAACACAAGAAGGTTTCTTTACAGGAGCTTTCATTGGAATGTTCGCAATCGATACATCCGGATTTAGGGCAGTTGCTGATTTTGATTTCTTTGAATATAAAGAAAAATAAAAGGGGGATTTTTTCATGAAAAGCTGGAAAAGAATGGGCGTTGGCTTTGGAGTTATTGCAGCAAGTATGTTGTTACTGTCGGGATGTGGTTCAAGTGGGAAAAATAGTGCAGCAGATGAAAGTGATAGTGGTGGAAAAAAAGAATTAGTTGTTTGGACATTTACTGATGAATTATCCAAAATGATTAATGATTATTATAAACCAGCCCATAAGGATTTGGGATATGAAGTGAAGGTAGTTGAAATACCATCTGATCAATTTGAAACAAAATTAGATCCTGTGTTAGGAACAAAAGATGCACCTGATGTGATTGCACTTGAATCTGCATTCGTTAAAAAATATGTTGAATCTGGTTTAATGGCAGACATTGGCGAACTCGGATTAGATGAGGCAGCGAAAGACACTTACCAGTTTGTTAAGGATGTAGGAACCGAT
Organism: Enterococcus sp. JM9B; assembly: GCF_009933265.1. NCBI lineage: Bacteria > Bacillati > Bacillota > Bacilli > Lactobacillales > Enterococcaceae > Enterococcus > Enterococcus sp. JM9B. Next base: position 73,536 of record NZ_MAEK01000009.1, read on the forward strand.
AAAGATGGAGTTCTGCATGCATTAGCGTGGCAAGCAGCGCCTGGAGGATTTTATTATCGTGATTCGTTAGCTAAAAGTTTATTAGATATTCAGGATGTAGCTGCGGCACAAGAGGCAATGTCTGATTATGACAAATTCTATGATGTTGCAAAGCAGATCAAAGAAAAAAGTAACGGTGAAGTTTATATGATATCTAGTGTTCAAGATCTGGCTAAACCCTTCTTCGGTCAACGTGAACACGGTTGGGTTGAAGATGAAAAACTTGTGATTGACGATAAGCTATATGAATTATTAGATATTTCTAAAAAATTCGTAAGTGAAAAATTAACTCAAGATACAGAAGGACAATCTGAAGCTTGGTTTGCTGGAATGAATGGAGATGCTACATTTGGTTACAGTTTGCCAACATGGGGGCTTCACTATTGGTTGAAACCTAACGCAACTTCAGCAGATAAGTCTAAGACGACAGAAGGTGACTGGCGAATGATCCAAGGCCCTTCTTCATGGTTCTGGGGAGGTACTTGGGTTGGTGCAACAGAAACTTCAACAATGAAGGAAGAAGCTGCAGATTTGATTGGTTATATCACAACGGATTCAGAGTTCTTAAAAAAATGGGCAGAAGATACAGGTGACTTTGTTTCAAATGAAAAAGTTGTGGAAGAAATAAAAGGAAATTATAGTGAGGAATTTTTAGGCGGACAAAATCACTATAATGAATTTTCTTCAATGGTAAAAGATATTAATGCAAAGATTCTAACAGAATATGATCAAACAATTGAACGTCTTTTCATTGACAATTGCTTAACACCATTCTCTAAGGGAGAAATGGATCAAAAAGAAGCAATTCAAAGCTTTAAAGATTCTGTTCAAAATGCATATCCTGATGTTCAAGTTGACTAACAAAATGAAAAAAGGGTTGGCATCGGTCAACCCTTTTCTTTTAAAAGGGAGGGTCAGATGTGAAAAAAACTAAAGGGAAATTTGAAAGATATAATCGATACGGTTATTTGTTTTTAGCGCCTTTTTTTATCGCGTTTCTAGTTTTTCAACTTTATCCAATTATCTATACAATTTTTTTAAGCTTCACGGACTTAAAAGGATGGAATCCAGTTGCAAATTTTATCGGTGTAGAAAACTATACGAATATTTTTGGAAATGCTATGTTTATCAAATCTATTAAAAATACCTTCATCTTATGGGGAGTCAACTTTATTCCTCAAATTGGGTTGGCATTACTATTGGCAGCATGGTTTACCAATATTAAATTGAGACTTAAAAATACTAGCTTTTTCAAAGTAGTTTTTTATTTACCAAATATTATTACTGCAGCCTCTGTAGCAGTTCTGTTTTATGCACTGTTTAGCTATCCGATGGGACCAATGAACTTAGTATTAACAAATTTAGGTGTCCTTGAGGAACCATTTGACTTTTTCCGAAGTGTTATGGGAACTCGGCTAATTGTTTCGTTCATTCAGTTTTGGATGTGGTATGGACAGACTACAATTGTTTTGGTTTCAGGAATCCTAAGCATTGATAATTCACTTTTTGAGTCAGCAATGGTTGATGGAGCCAATGACAATCAAATATTTCGTCAAATAACTTTACCATTATTGAAGCCAATTCTTCTTTATACATTGGTAACATCTTTAATTGGTGGTTTGCAAATGTTTGATATACCATTTTTATTAACAAATGGTAATCCAGGTAATAGCGTAACAACGATTACCATGTTTATTTACAAACAGGCTTTCACTGGTAGTAGAAACTTTAATGTAGCTGCCACAGCTTCAGTAATTTTATTAGTACTATCTATCGTCTTAAGTACATTACTATTCCGTTTCTTCAAGGAAAACAGCAAAGTGAGGGGTAAATAATGAGTAACGCTTATAAAATGAAACGAATCTTGATATACGTTTTTCTTATTTTACTTACTTTGTTGAGTATTCTCCCTTTTTGGGTGGTCCTAGTCAATTCAACACGATCAGCGGAGCAAATTCAACAGGGACTTTCTCTTATTCCAAGTGGTAATCTAAGATACAACTGGGAAGTGCTGATGAATAAGGGATTTGATGTTTTTGGAGGATTTAGAAATAGTTTTTTCATCTCAGCTGGTTCGACTGTACTTAATGTTTATTTTTCTGCTTTAGCAGCTTATGGTGTAATTGCTTATAATTTTAAAGGACGTAGAGCGGCATTTGCAATTATTCTGGGATTGCTGATGATTCCGCAACAAATCAGTATGATTGGTTTTTATCAATTTATGAGTAAATTAGGATTATTGAATAGTTTTATTCCTCTAATTTTACCATCTATCGCTGCACCAACATCAGTATTCTTTTTGAAACAATACTTAGAAACAATTTATCATCCGGATTTGGCTGATTCGGCACGCTTAGATGGTGCAGGAGAAATAAAGATATTTCATAATATTATCTTACCTTTGATGAAACCGGGCCTAGCAACAATGGCTATCTTCTCATTTGTCACATCTTGGAATAACTTCTTAATGCCATTGATACTAATTAATGATGCAAAAAAATATACCTTACCAATGTTGATTCAATTGTTGAAAACGGATGTCTATCGAACTGAATTTGGTAGTATGTATTTAGGAATTTCACTAAGTATTATCCCGCTCCTATTGATTTATCTATTTTTGTCTAAATATATTGTAGGTGGAGTAACTGCTGGTGGAATTAAAGAATAAAGGAGGTGGAGCATGTCTTACGTAGTTGGAATCGATTTGGGCACGAGCTCGTTGAAGGGATTGGTGGTCAACGAAAAAGGAGAAGTCATTGCTTCTGCAGTGGGGGATTACCCTTTATTACACCCTAAGGCCGGGTATAGCGAACAAAACCCGCAAGAATGGATCGAAGCCTGTGAAAAAGTTTTATTCGAGTTGAAAGAAACGGTCGTCGATTTTACTGAAGAATTGGCGGGGATTAGTTTTTCGGGACAGATGCACAGCTTGGTAGTTTTGGATGAACAAGATGAAGTGCTGCGTCCAGCGATTTTGTGGAATGATGTGCGAACAACGAAACAGTGTCAAGAAATCATGGCTTCTTTTGGGGAGGAAATGTTGGCACTCACGAAAAATATCGCCTTAGAAGGTTTTACACTGCCGAAAATTTTGTGGCTGCAGCAAAATGAGCCGGAAGTTTGGCAGCAAGTACGTCACATTCTGTTACCTAAAGATTATTTAGGTTTTTATCTGACAGGTACCAAACATATGGATTACTCTGATGCAGCGGGCACGTTATTGCTGGATGAGGCAAAAAAAACGTGGGCGACACCGATATTAGAAAAGTTTGCTATTCCTGATAATTATTTGCCGGAATTGATCGAGTCAACCGGCAAGACAGGTATCCTTCGCCAAGAGATAAAAGAAAAATTTGGGTTTTCTCAGGAAGTTCAAGTGTTTGCCGGTGGTGCTGACAATGCCTGCGGTGCGTTAGGAGCGGGCATTTTTGATGCGAAAACTGCTATGGCAAGTATTGGGACTTCAGGAGTTTTTCTTTCTTTGGAAGAATCTGCGCAACCAAATTATCAGGGAAAGCTTCATTTATTCAATCATGCGTTAAAAGATCAGCTTTATTCAATGGGCGTAACATTGGCAGCCGGTCATAGTTTGACTTGGTTCAAAGAAACCTTTGCCCCCGAGCAATCTTTTGATGAATTATTAGCCGGTCTTCAGGAAATAGCTCCCGGTGCGGAAGGATTACTATTCACTCCGTATATCGTAGGGGAACGGACGCCTCATGTGGATGGTAAAATTCGAGGAAGTTTTATCGGAATAGACACAAATCACACATTGAACCATTTTGCCCGAGCAGTATTGGAAGGAATTACTTTTTCTTTAAAGGATTCTCAAGTTCTTATGGAAGAAGTTGCCGGTAAGTCCTTTAAGAGAATCGTTTCAGTTGGTGGAGGTGCTAAAAATCCTGACTGGTTACAAATGCAAGCAGACATCTTTAATGCGGAAATTCTGTGCCTAACTGCCGAACAAGGACCAGGACTTGGAGCGGCGATGTTGGCTGCTGTGGGTCTTGGTTGGTATGACTCTCTTTCCGATTGCGGCAAGCAGTTTATTGGCTATCAGCCGGCTGTTCAACCAATTGCAGAAAATGTAGCACGCTACAAAGACCTGTATGAAATTTATCGTGAAATTTATCCGGCAACTAAAAAAATCTGCCATGAATTGCAACGATAAGTTAAGGAATCACAGATAAAAGCAAAAAGAATGAAACCAAGCCACTAATAGCTAGAGTGAAAAATCTAGCTTTAGTGGCTTGTTATGTTTTGCAGAATCTTTTTTAACAGGGTTTATTTGTCATTTATTCATTCACGAATGACTTTGCAGGGATTGCCAACAGCTAAACTATTTGCTGGAATATCTTTTGTAACAATACTGCCTGCACCAATCACACTGTTTGCGCCAATTGTTACGCCAGGTAAGATAACTGCGCCGGTGCAAATCCAGACATTGTCACCAATATTGACCGGATGGGCGTATTCTAGGCCGGCGATTCTTTCCTCAACATTCATTGAATGTTCTTCAGTTACGATAGAAACATTCGGTGCGATAAAGACATTGTTTCCAATCGTAATTTTTCCACTATCCATCAATTTGCAATTCACATTTAAGAAAAAATTGTCACCAACCGTAGTGTTATAGCCGTACGTGCAAAAAAGCGGCTGTTCAATCACACAATTCTTTCCAACACTGCCCAATAGTTCATGAATGGCTGTTTTTCGGGCATCACGGTCAAGAGGATGGAGATGGTTGTAGTCATAAAGTTTTTTTACTGTGGTATCGCGGTCTGAAACAAGTTCAGGGTCACTGGGTTGATACAATAAACCAGCATAAGATTTTTCTTTTTCTGTCATAGGATTCCCTTCCTCATCCGATTAAAATGTATAAGCGATTTCATATTATTGCAGAGATTACTGGATGGCAGTTCTCTTTTTCAAAGGAATATCGGTGGTGTTTATTACAATCGTTTCGTCCCAAAGCAGGAGATCAATAGATGACAAAACATCAGATCGTCCATATTTTTCACATCCAACTTGGTTTCCTCTTGGAATTTATCCAAGCGGTAAAGAAGCGTATTGCGGTGCAAAAATAATTCTTTTGAGGTAGAGCTGACATTTCCTTGATTATGCCAAAGGCTTTGCAAAATTGTCGACATGTCATCAACGAACCATTCTTCATAAAAAGAGCGCATAAAAAAGTTTTCTTTGATGGTGTCTTCTACAAGATAGGCGATTGCTGATTGGGTGAAGGGAAATTCTTTTTGAGTACCAGCAATCGTTAATTGTTTTTGGAAAATCTTGCGTTCTTCTTGGAAATTTTCATAAATGGCAAGAATATTTTTGTGAAAAGCACCAACAAAAATTTGCGAGTAGACATCAAAATCGCTGTCTAAAGCTTGAAATAGTCCGAAAATTTCTTCGGCAGTATAGTTGGTATCTTTTTTTTCTTCCACGATAAAGACATGAGTGTCGTCTAAAAAGAAGCAGTCCAGTAAAGCTGGGAACATGTCTCTGATTTCGTTTTGCCATTCTTTTTTCAAAAAACCGGTATTAGGTTTTAGCTGTAATTGAATTACTCGGAGAGTCGTTTCTTTGGCAGCTGGTTCGTCCTTGAAAAGAATACGATACCATTGGTGCTGAATTGCCGGACTGGTAGCTTTTTTTTGTGGCAACAGTGCCTGCAACAGCTGTTCTTCCTTTAAACCGAGCTCAGTCCGTTTAATCCAGGCGAATCCTTCGCTAACAGGAAAACTAACAATGCCTTGGTCTTCACTTGGTAGTAGATTCAAGGTACTTTCGGGATAGATTGATTGGATTGTTTGAAAATTCATTTTGTGGCCTCATTTGTTTGTGATACCTCTATTTTAGCAGTATCTGAGGAAAAATGGACAAGAAAAAAGAAAATTCTTTTTTTGTAGCAGCATTTGCTTTAATTTTTTAACCTGTTACAATGTAGTTGATACCGTTTGTTATTTTTTAATCAAAGGGGGTGATAGCCATGCATGGAGAATCCTTTTTAGTCAGGCTATTGCTGCCTACTAAATCAAATTGATCATTTTAGAAAGAGGAGATTTAGCATGTTTATTATTGAAGGAAACGAACGAAAAATCACACAGGTTTGGGAACATATCAAGCGGCACCATACAGGAGATAAAATTGCAGTTGTGGGCTTTGGCAATCAATTGCCGCAGACACAATTACGCAATAAACAAGTTATTTTTTATGATAATTTGGCTAAAAAACAATGGTTGTCACAAGCGGAAGCCTTCCTGCAACGTTTTGAGGAACACTACGATGGGATTATCTTTTATGTGGATTGCTCACAAAAAGAGGCGAATCGGTTAAACGAAATTTCAAAAAATTACACACCAAAATTAACAGCGACTGTTCATGCAGAAAAACCTGTCACGATCCAGCAGCTTGTCTGATGGAGGAAACCTACATGAAGAAAGTCATTCAAGAAGCAACGGTCAAAAATGCCATATTATTTGGCGGTCTGCAACTATTTCAAAAAGAACAATGGCGACAGAATAAGAAACCACAGGAGTTAAAAAAATTGTCGCTACAAATGCTGGAAATCATGCAACTTCACCTGAAAACTAAGAATCTGGTGGTAGGGATGCCGATGACAGGATACGAGGTTCTTTTGTTGGAAATCGAAGAAAAGAGCGAAATGATTTGTTACCATGAAATCGTAAAAATTCTGGAATCGGAAGAGGGACAATTTGTAAAAATCGAGCCTCTTGCAGCTTAAGAAAAATCAAACCTCTCTTTGAAAGCCTGAGCTTTTCAAAGAGAGGTTTTTTTCAGGTTCTCAAATGACAAGCTGTCACCTCCATGCTATAGTACAAGTAACTAAGAGAGCAAAGGAGCAAAAGAATGCCAAATCTTACTTTTTTGAATTTTTCAGAAGAAAGAAGACAGCAGATTTTATCCGTTTGTTTACGGGAATTTGAAGACAAAAGTTTAAATCAGGTTAAGGTTGCCGATATCATCCAAGCATTAAAGGTTTCTCGGGGAACTTTTTATAAATATTTTACTGATTTAGATGACCTATATCATTACTTATTAGATGATACCGCCTTAATTCTTCATGAAAAAATCGTGGCTGATATTCATGGTGAAGAAGATTTATTTTTCGAAGGAATCCAACGCTTTTTACTAAATTTTTTACAATTGGAGAAGCACTCGGATACTTATCGTGGGATGAAACTTCTGGTTTTGGGAGAAAAACTGCCCCGCACATACAATCCTGAAATTGCGGCGCAAATGCGAGGACTCAATCAGCAATGGCAGCAAATTTTGATTAAAAACGCCTTTCAATTTTCCTCCCGGGAGGAAGCCATGTCTTTTTTACGATTTACAATGGAAATCGTGATTGATTTATTAAGTGATTATTTTGTCTACCGATGGCCAAAGGAACGTTTGCTTCAGGAATACGCTTTTCGAACCCAATGGCTGAAAAACGGAATTTTTCAAAAGGGCTCGCAGACAGACAATTAATTCAGTTGTTTTTCGATCCATCCGCCAAAACGCAAAATATAGGGAAAAGGGCCAATCAATGTGAATTCTGCGTGATGATCGTCTTTTTTTTGAAAATAAAAACTGCGCTGATTTCCCGAATAGACGGCATCAAATTCTGCCAGAAGAAGACTTTTTGTTTTAGCTAGCTGTTCGGTGGTGTCGAAAACATAGGCAATCACTAACATAGCTTGTGTTTCAATGGGTTTTTGATTGAAAAAAAGTGCATGGGGATCATCGGTATCAACAGAGTTGAAGGCCAGCAATTCTTTTTCAGAAAATCGCCATTTTCCGCCTATTTTTTTTCCTCTAAGCATCTCTGATTTTAAATAATTACGGATTGTTCGAGGGGTGACTTCTAATTTTTTTGCAATATCTTCTACGGTATAAATGTATTCTTCATTCATGGACTTCCTCCGTTATAATTGAATAATTTTTGTTGCAAACCGTTGATTTAATTCATCATGACTAGTATAAATGAAAATTGCCTGATTTGTCTTTTTAAAAAGCATTTCCAAAATTTTTTGAGTTGATTCTTGGTCGATACTACTGGTTGCCTCATCAAGAATATAGACATCTGCGTGTAAAAGTAAAAGTCGAGCAAGGGCAATGCGCTGTCTTTCCCCGCCAGAAAGATTTTCTCCGTTTTCTCTAAGAATCGTCTGCCAGTTCTTGGTTTTTAAAATAGGTGCCAATATCTCCGACTCTTCGATTCGTTGCTTTTCTTCCAGCGTTAATTTTCGCCCCCAGCCGATATTTTCTTCTAAGCTTCGTGAAAGAATCGTGACCTGCTGTGAAACGTAGCAAATGTGTTGCCGCAGAGAACTTTTTTTAATGTCATTGATGGGAATGCCATTGATTGTGATTCCTTCCGCTTCATAAAATCCTAGCAGCAGTTTTAACAGGGAGGATTTTCCACTTCCAGAAATTCCTTTTAAATAAACGACGTCTCCAGGTACCAGTTTTTCTGATAATGGATAGGAAAAAATTTCTTTCCGAGAAAAACGAGGTGTTTCAAATCGGAGTTCTTGAATACCAGTAATTGCGGTTGCACCTTCATGCTCGCAGTTTTCTTGTAATTGTTCTGTGATAAACAGTTGACTGGTGTCTAAGGTTTTCTTATCGATATTTATTTTTGATAATTGGCTAAGGGCGGAAAAAAAGAGCGGGAGCAGGATGCCAAGTAACAGAATACTGGAAAAAGGCAACTGCTCATTAAAAATATCATAGGTAACAAATAAATAAAGACCATTTTGGCAAAGCTGATTGATAAATTGTAGTGTTGCGCTGCTACCTTGCGCAAATTTATTTGTATCCGCAAGCGTTTGATAACTTGCTAATAGGTCTTGATGAAAAATTTTTTCTAACGAAGAGAAATCGGCAAATTGTTTCACGTAATCAACATTGTTCAAGGTGACCACCAAATCTTTATTCACCGTAGCGGATTGCAACTGCATCTTCAGCATCTTTTCCTGTAATTTCCTATTAATCAAACGATACCCAAAATAATTTAACGGAATCAAAAATAGTAAAAGAATAAAAATCAACCAATGGATAAAATAGGCAAAGACCAAAACCGCACCTAACATTAGAATACTGCCAGCTAAATCGCTTAATGAAGAAGTGACAAAAAGATAAAGAGCATCGACTGCCGTGAAGCAACGATTAAGAAGATAAGTTGGTTCCAGACGAACATATTCTGCTACTTTCATTTGATACATTTTTTTGATCAATTCAGAAAGAAAGCGGGTATTCATATGAGCTGCGTAATTTTGACGGTAGATTAAAAGAAACAGTTGTAAAAGAAAAGAAACGCTTAATCCAGCAAAAATCGTTCCCACAATTTTTGAGAAGTGACCGACGTTTTCTGCCTGCGTTCCCTGTAATACAAGCGGCATGACCAAATTTGTCACCGTCGTAAGTCCAACCAGCATAAAGGTGATAATCAGAAATTTCTTGTTTTTTCCTAAAATGTCCTTCATAGTTCTCACTACTTTCCTTTTGTTTCCTAAATAGTAACATATATTTAGTGAAAATGAAATAAAATGAAAAAAATATTGATAATTAGGAAACTAAAGGAATTAAAAGGATAAAAAAAAGCAAGACATGTGTCTCACTTTTTTACTTCAATTTATTTTTTATTGATTTTTTTTTGTACGCTGCGGTTGAGTTTTTCCCGTTGATTTTCCGTCAATGTTCTGGCATTTCGCAGCAGTTCATCACTAAATTCTGCTACATCTTCACCAGTAACTTCCAACACTTTCTTTCCTTCTGCCACACTTGCTTCAAATAATTCCAATAAATCTGTTTGAATCGCAATTAAATCATAGCCATCACCGCCGCCAAAATTTCCCCACATGTAGTGAGAGATTTTTTCGTAAACAAATTGATATTCTTCAGGCAGAGCTTTGACTCGGGCTAAAAATTCTCGGTATTCTTTTTTGTCCTTCTTTATATTTTTTAGGGATTCCAGTCCTTTTTCCATGACGTCTAAACTGTTTTTGATAATTTTATTTGCCATATTTTTTCATCTCCTTGAGAGTAGTAATTCGTGTGCTTAAAAAATTCCATTTTTCCCAGAACGTGGTTAATTTTTCCTGCCCTGTGTCCGTAAGGGTATAAAACTTTCTTGGTGGTCCGATTCCAGAAGGTCTTTTTTCGACAGCAACAAATTTATTTTTTTCCAAGCGCACTAAAATCGTATAGACAGTGCCTTCTACGACATCGGTGAACCCTAGATCATTGAGCTGACGCGTGATACCATAGCCGTAAGTTTCCTCTTGACTGATGATTTCCAGCACACAGCCTTCTAACACACCTTTCAACATTTCCGTTAGATTTTCCAGAGAACACACCTCGACTCTTTATTTTCCCACTAATAAGTGTTACTTACTACTGGTATATAGTACCACTTACTAGCTGAATTGTAAAAGAAAAACGAATAAATGTTGCATTTGCAACAAAAAGGTTGTAAGATATGACACACCAGTTAACTGATAAAAAAATAGGAGTGAGGAACATGAAAAGTATTCTATTGAAAAAGATAGAAAAAAATGAACTGTCGATCATAAAGAAAACTAGTCAAATAATCTTTTGTGAATCATTTGTAAAGGAAGATAATCAATATAATTTATCAATTTACCAGAGTGAAGCCCCAATATTCTCAAAAGAAGATGTGCTGTTAGATAGAAGTTTTTACCTGATTTTATCAGATGATGAAATCGCTGGATTCTTAGAAGTGGATCAGCATCAGAAAAGAGTGCAACCCAAGATACACTTAAAAAAATATTTCAAGCAAAATAAATTGGATCAGTTTCTTATGCATCATTTAGACGAAGTGAATAAAGACAAGGTGGTTTTAACAGAGAACTGGTTTCCTTATCATGAGGTTTGTTTGGGTTATACAGGGTAAGGGATAAACAAAAGAAGGGGGATTCTCTTAATAAGGAAGAACAATTGCAATCCGTCATAAAAATGGTGTTATCAAGTACCTTGCGTTGCATGTATTATGTAGATGCAATTACGGATGCTTTTTCTCCAACCAAAGGAAGTATTTCAGAGCGGTAATTTTAAAACCTCCAGCGGGGAAAGTTTTCTCGCTGGAGGTTTTAAAAATTTAGAGCATAGAAAGCAGCAAAAGGTTGCAGGAAAATAAAAATTTTTCAAGCTTCTTTTTGTGACAAAGAGAGAATTTTAGTTTAGAATAAATCAAGTGACAAAGTGTCACTTGAGAAATAGTTTATATGTTGGAGGAGAAGGTTATGTTTTTAGCAATCAAAGAAATGCGCTATGCAAAGCTGCGTTATGGCTTAGTAATCGGTATCATGTTTTTAATTGCCTATGTGGTTTTTATGTTATCCGGCTTGGCTAGTGGATTGGCAGAAGAAGTGAAAAAGGTAATTATTGATTGGGATGCTCAAGAAATTGTTCTATCTGAGGATGCAAATAAAACCTTTGCTGCCTCACAATTGACAAGAAATGATTTAGCGGCAGTTGAAGGAACAAAAAAAGCACCTATCGGTTTATATAGCGGAGCCATTACCAAGGGAAAAGAAAAAATCAATATTTCCGTGTTCGGGACATCGGAAGATGCTTTTTTGCTCCCAGAAATTACTAAAGGAAAAGGTTTCAATCAAGAAAATGAAATTATTATCTCAAAGAATTTAGCGGATAAAGGATTTAAAGTTGGAGATGTGGTTGAAATCGGCAGTTCATCGGAGAAATTAACCATCACAGGTATTTTCCCCGAGACTTATTACGCAGTCACACCGGTTGCCTATACGTCATTAGATACCTGGACTAAGTTGAAATTCAGTAAACAGCAATTTTTATCTGAGGATGCTAAGCCAATCAATGGCATCGTGCTGCAATCGAAAAATGGTAAAATCAATGCTGACAGTGAAACAAAACTGGAAAAACTGACAACCACTGACTTCATTGAAAACTTACCGGGGTATTCCGCACAAAATCTGACTCTTGGTGCAATGATTTACTTTTTATTTTTCGTTGTTGCTGCGGTAGTAGGGATTTTTATGTATGTAATCACTTTGCAAAAGACGGCTATTTTTGGTGTGATGAAAGCACAGGGAATCAGCAATAAATTCATTGCGAAATCCATCATCAGTCAATCCTTTATCGTGGGCGTGCTGGGTGTGGCGATTGCCTTTGTCCTCGCTTATGGAACAAGCTTTGTCCTGCCTGATGCCATGCCTTTTGCGGTCATGGGCGTTCAGTGGTTATTATACAGCGGTATTTTGTTGTTAGTAGCAATTATCGGCGGGCTGTTTTCTATTCGAACAGTTGCAAAAGTTGATCCTATTACGGCAATCGGAGGGTAAAAAGTGATGAAAGATATTCTGGTAATGAAAAATATTGTCAAAACATTTGGAAAAGGTCATACGGAAATCACAGCGCTAAAGGGCATTGATTTTACTGTGAAGCAAGGGGAGTTTGTCAGTATCATTGGGCCGTCCGGTTCAGGGAAGAGCACCTTTCTAACGATTGCCGGCGGACTGCAAAATCCGACTTCTGGAGAAATTTTTATTAATGATACGAACTTTTCTAAATTACCGGACAAACAGCGTTCTAACCTACGTTTCAAAGAAATCGGTTTTATTCTGCAAAGTTCCAATTTGATTCCTTTTTTAAAGGTAAAGGAGCAATTTTATTTAGTCGATAAAGTGGAGAAGAGAAAAAAAGAAGACCAACGTGTGGAAAGTATTTTGCGTTCGTTAGATATTTATGATTTAAAAGAGAAATTTCCTCGGGATTTATCCGGTGGGGAAAGACAACGAGTGGCGATTGGCCGAGCACTGTTCAACGAGCCCAGTTTGATTTTGGCAGATGAACCCACTGCCAGCTTGGATACAGATCATGCTTATGAGGTGGTCAAGCTGTTGGTCAAGGAAGCCCATGAAAACGAAAAAGCTACGGTTATGGTCACCCATGATGCTCGCATGATTCAATGGAGTGATCGGGTGTATCGCATGGAAGATGGGTACTTGATTGAGGAACCGAATAAAAAATAGGTACCAAACAAGCTGAAATCCGGTTAATGGGTTTCAGCTTATTTGTCGTTTAATGTTGTGGCGATCAGTGGAATGTCAAAATTTTATGAGAGAAGAAACAGTGTTGCGGGCTGATATCTCATCAAATCCATAAAAATGGGGCTTCATAAATGCGAACATCTTCGATAGGAACATGGACTATTTGGGAAATCTTTGTACAAAGCTCTACGTCAGTCAGTTCGGAATTAAAACGTAGGTAATTATTCTGAGTATTGGTTGAAGTCCAACGAGACGCAAGTGAACGCAATTTAGGATAGGCGGTAAATTCATCAAGGTCATGTTTTTTATTAATAATGACGATTTTTTCATTACCGTGAATAGTGTCTACTTTATCACTTTTCATAATTTTTGACCCCCTTTTTCTTGTTTTCTCTTTTGTGAGCCATCCCTTTATAAAACTTTCTTTTTTTATACCCAAAATTAAATTGATATCTACATTAAAAAAACGGCTCAGCTTTACTAAATGATCTAAATCTGGATAGCTTCGATTTAATTCCCACTTAGAGATGGTTTGAGGTGTAATATTTAAGTAGTCAGCTACCTCCTTTTGTGTTAACTGTTTTTGTACCCTTAACTTTTTTAATTGCTCACCGATTTCTAACATCACTATATCCCTCGCTTTGACGAATTACTATAAAAGACAGCTGTCTTTTTTGTTGAATAGAATAAAATAGGATACAACGTAGCGTTGAGTACTTATTTAGAAAGCGTTTGTATTTTTTATTTTATCAATAAATGAGAAACGTAACAACTCTGGGTTACAAATAGAAAATGTTCCCTGATTTTGTAGTGATTCCAAAAGCTAGATCAAAAATCTAACTTTTGGGATCACTTCAGTTAAGGAACACTTATTGTACCGAAGAGATGATTCTTTCCAGCAAATAATCTTTACTAATGTCATTCACTACTGGATATAAGTATCCAAGGATTTTTCGTAAGGGGTGGTTTGAAGCTGACCAGTGTTGAAATATTCTGCTAAAAGATAACCGATATAAGGTCCGGTTGTTAGGCCGGAGGAGCCTAAGCCACTGGCAACCGCAAGAGAAGGGGCTGTTTCCAGTGGTCCGAAAAATGGTGCAAAATCTGCCGTGTAAGCACGGGTACCTACTTGTATTTTTTTAAAGTGGGAAAATAATTCATCTGGTGCATGGAAGAAGTGCCGACTATTTTCCGTCAGTTGTAAATAAGCTTCATTGGTGGGCTGCAAATCCCAACCAGCGTCATTTTCATGGGTAGCCCCCAATAAAATAGTACCATCTATAAATGGAATCAAATCTGCTTCCCCATCTAACATTGCCACTGGCCAGTTGCCGCTTTCCTTGAAATTTGTTTCAAAAACGACTAACTGGCCTTTTTGTGGTCGAAGATCAACGTGAAATCCTAGTGGTGCCAGTAGTTGTTTTAATCGTGGTCCGGGAGTTAAAGCAACTAAATCAAAATCCAATGGCTGATCCGTGAGAACTTGCCAGCCGGTTTCTGTCTGACGAAGATTGGCTGTCGCCGAAATAATCGTGATATTTTTTGCTTTTGCTCGCCGAGTCAAGTGTTGCAGATAAGCCTTGCCATCCAATTTTCCACCACCAGAAATTTTTAGTGAGGGAATTTTGTTTAAGAGTGGTAAGGATGCTTGAGTTTCTGCTGCCGTTAATAATTGGATATCGCCGATTTCAGGTGCCCCAGCTTTTCTTTCTTCAGCAAGTTGCGCAACAGTTTCCAACTCCGCAGTATCTCGCAAAAGAAGGGTGCCGGTTTGTTGATAGATCTTTTCATCCAACTGCATATCTGCAATCAATTTTGGAAAAAAAGCTGCGCCGTCTTGAGCCAGACGATACCATTTTTTATTTCTCCGTTTTGACAGCCAAGGGGAAATGATACCGGCACTTGCGCCTGTTGCCTGACCAGTGGGCTCGTCAAAAAGGGTGATTGAGAATTTATTCGTATCCAAATAATTAGCGAGGGTCAAACCGATAATGCCTCCGCCGATAATGGCAATTTTTTTCATTTCTATTCCTCCCATGAGTTTCGTTAGTATTTTGCCATAAAATGGGGAATAATTCAAAAATGACGTGTGTTATTCGCTTCCCATCAAGCAGATGGGTTGTAGAAAAATTTGAGCTATGCTATGAATAAGAAAAGTGCTAAGGAGGGATCAAGATGAAAGATGGTATCTATTGGTCAGAGCAGTTAGCAAAAAAGAAGGTCAGTTTTGAAGAATTGGTGAAGGACATTGCACAAAAGGTAGAGAAACAAAAAGCGTTGAATGCGTTTATTACGTTTGATGAAGCGCAGGCAATCAGGGAGTTTCATTCAAGACAAACGACGGATTCATTGTTTTCCGGACTGCCAATTCCATTGAAGATGCTAGGACAGGAAAAGCAGGGCTGGTTGGCGAATTCCAGTTCGCGTGTGTTGCGTCAGCGTCGGGGAAAACGAACGGATAATTTTGTTCGTCAGTTGGAAAAATGCGGATTGATTCCTCTTGGTCAAACAAATGCACCGGAATTTGGATTTAAAAATATCACTGATCCCGAGCTTTATGGACCGACAAGAAATCCTTGGAAGTTAACACATTCGCCGGGGGGATCAAGTGGAGGTGCGGCAGCGGCGGTTGCAGCAGGAATTTTTCCGATGGCCGGAGCCAGTGATGGCGGCGGTTCAATTCGAATCCCAGCCGCATTTTGTGGCTTGATTGGCTTAAAACCGACACGCGGAGCCATACCTACTGGACCAAATAATTGGCGGGGGTGGCAAGGAGCAGCTATTAATTTTGCGGTAACTATTTCAATGAGAGATACGGAACGTCTTTTTTACGGACTGCGAGAAGGGGTCGAAAAAGTTGCTCCTTATCAAGCGGTGCGAGAAGAATGGCACCACCACAAAGCAGCGTCTAATTCAAAATTACGGATTGCCTTTACAACAGAATCCCCAGTTGGTAGTGACGTGGCATCAAGTGGGCAAGAGGCGGTAAAACAGGCAGTGGCTTTTTTAACCGAGGCAGGACATGAAGTAACTGAAATCAAGTACCCGCTGGATGGCAGAGCACTGATCGACAGTTATTATCTGATGTACGGCGGTGAAACGGCGGCGATGTTTGCTGAAATTTCAGAAGGAATTGGGCGTCCTGTTGAAAAAGAAGACATGGAATTAATGACTTGGGGAATTTATCAATATGGAAAGTATATTCAAGCTGCTGAATTCATTAATGGATTGCATTTATGGGATCAATCTGCCTACAAAATGGAGCAGCTTTTCGCTTCCTATGATTTATTTCTGACGCCTACTACTGCGCACCCAGCCCCAGAAATTTTGGCGGATTTGCAAAGCGATGACATCCGTGAACGACTGCATCATTCCGCAGAATTTTCAAAGGAGCAATTGGATCGCTTGATCCATGAAATGTTTGAAAAAAGTTTAGTGATCACTCCCTACACTCAGCTTGCCAATCTCACCGGACATCCCGCCATCAGCTTGCCAACATTCGTTACAGCAGAAGGTTTGCCGATGGG
Source organism: Enterococcus sp. JM9B (assembly GCF_009933265.1). Lineage (NCBI taxonomy): Bacteria > Bacillati > Bacillota > Bacilli > Lactobacillales > Enterococcaceae > Enterococcus > Enterococcus sp. JM9B. The sequence continues at coordinate 90,163 of NZ_MAEK01000009.1, forward strand.
GATTCAGTTTATGGCGTCGAAAGGTCGGGAAGATTTATTGTTACAGATTGGTTTACTTTTTGAAGAAAATCACCAATTTATATTGCCAGAGGTTTATCGTTGAGCGTTGAATGAAGAGTACTCGATCAATTTTATGATTAGTTGGTTTTGACCAAATTTTTTATTCCATTCCAGCTAATTTCAAAGCTTTTTGCGTATTGGCAAAATGTAGTTTGGCATAATTGGTCAAAAGCGCCAGTCCGCCTTTTGTTAATATTTTTGCGGCAACGGCATCGGATTTTGCACCAGCACCTGAAGGCAAAGGAATACCAACTTCAGTTGAAGCCTGTTCCAGAGCGTCCAAAAAGGCTGCTCGACAAAGAATCGAGGCAGCAGCCACAGCCAAATGGTATTGCTCGCCTTTGGTAATGAAAAAAAGTTTCTCGGTCACTTGATTTTTTTCTGCTCGTAAATAGTTTCGATAATTTTTTTCATTTGTAAATTGATCGATCAAGATCGCTTCTGGCTGTTTAGGGGCGATTTTTTGTTGCAGTAAATAAATTGCCTGATTATGCAATGCAACCTTCATACGAACAGCATTGTAGGTGGGTTGAATCGCATTGTATTTCTTGGGATCAACAATCAGTTGTTGATAGGGAACTAGCTCCTTGATTTTAGGTGCCAGATTTCGAATTTGAACATCCGTCAGCATTTTTGAATCTTTGACTCCTAGTTTTTGTAAAGCTGGTAAAACGGGTTGTTCAGCATAAACAGCACAGACGACCAACGGACCAAAATAACTTCCATTGCCCACTTCGTCGCTGCCGATGATGCTTTTTTGCGCAAAATCTTTTGGTAGAACAGTTGTTGTAGGAGTCTTTTTTTCTGAAACGCTTCCCCAGCGAGCGGCTTCTTGCTCGGCTTGTGGACCTTGGAACATGACTTTGCCGGAAGTGTAGGCAGTAATGGTCGTACCGTTTTTTTTGGCAATGAAATCCGTATAAGGGACTTGCTTTGACAGCAGATCGTTTTGATAGGCATGTTTCATTTCAGTGATCTTTATTTTGGAAACTTTTAATACTACGTGGCTCATTTTCTTCATCCTGTCTTTTTTCTCTGATGTAAATTTTACCATAGATTGAAAAAAACGTGAGGGATAATTTGGACTAGCCGTAGAAATTCTCTTGTTTTTCGCTTATAATAAATAAGAGTTTGCGAAAAGTGAAACGGCTGTCTGCGTGTTATATTTAGGAATGCTGGTAAAACTAGGAAGGAATTGATTCCCGTGGCAACAGAAAAAAAGCGTTACAAAGCGGTGATTGCCAACCAAACATATACCATCATCGGACGTGAAAGCAATCGTCATATGGATACTGTTACGAAGTTGGTCAACGAACAATTGAATGAAATCAGAGCCATGTCTCCCCAAATTGATACGGAGCAAGCGGCTATTTTATTGGCGGTCAATGCGATCTCCGATCAGCTAAAAAAACAAGAAGAACTCTTGAAACTTCAGAAAAAAAGCCAAGAATTACATAAGCAGGCGATTAAATCCACCGAATTGGAAAATCGAATCAAACGAATTGAAGCGATTGAAGCAGAAGCTCGAGATGTTCTGGATCGTACTGGTCGGCAAGATGTAGAAATCAAAAATCATGTTGAAGCGCAACAAATTTTGAATGAACAGCGCAAGCGGGATATTCAAGAAAAAGCTACGCAGGAATAGCAGAAAGGAATCAAGAATGTTTGGATTGATCCTCCTTCTTATCTTAATTATTTCATTTTATGTTGGCGGTCGCCGTGGTGCACCGTTACAGATTGTGTATACGATTGGTTTTGTTTTCTCCATGATTCTCGCAAATGTCTTTTACAAAGATCTGGCGGAGAAGCTGGAGCTATACATTCCTTACCCATCAGTTACCGAAGATTCTAAAATGGTTTTCTTCGATCAGACGACTGCACTGGATTTAGATAAGGCGTATTATGCAGCGATTGCCTTTTTAGTGGTCTTTTTTATCTGTTGGCTGATCACAAAGTTTATTGGAATTTTCTTTAACAACTTACGATTTAGACGGTTATTGCCGGCAAATGACTGGTTGTTAAGTGGTGTTTTGAACGTGTTGCTAGCTTACACGGTTATCTTCTTGATTTTGTATGTGTTGTCGATGGTTCCATTAGCAACCATCCAAAATGTCTTTCGAAAGAGTGTAACAGCCCGTACAATGGTAGAACATTCACCATTTTTATCTTGGTTTTTTGAAAAGCTTTGGGTAACAAATATTTTAGCGTAAATGTAGAAAGGACCAGATTGAGCTACTAGCTATTTAATCTGGCCTTTTTTGAATGAATGAAAAGTAGGTGAAAAAATGAATCATCGAATTCTTAGTGTTATGGAGTTTGATAAAGTCAAACAACTCGTGGCACAATATTTGGCAACTTCTCAAGGAAAAGAAGAGTTGGCACAACTTCAGCCAGTCAGCGAAGAGTCGGTAATCACCTCTTGGCTGCAGGAAACAGAAGATGGAATAAAGGTTCAACGGTTGCGTGGGGGAATTCCGATTCCCAAAATTGAAAATATCCGCCCGCAAATGAAGCGAATCGAAATCGGTGCCGATTTGAACGGTATCGAATTGGCACAGGTTTCCCGAGTACTGTCGACAACTAGTGAAATCAAGCGATTTATCAATGATCTAGAAGACAGCGAGATTGATTTTTTGCGTTTGTATGAATGGGCAGAACAACTGATTACGATTCCTGACTTGAATCGTCGATTAAAGGAAGCGATTGATGAAGACGGCTATGTGACAGACGATGCTTCTCCTGAACTGCGGAGTATTCGCCAAAACATCCGTCGCAGCGAACAAACGATCCGAGAACAATTGGATGGAATCATTCGTGGGAAAAATGCCCGCTATTTAAGCGACACGATTGTGACCATGCGAAATGATCGGTATGTTATTCCTGTAAAACAAGAATACCGAAGTGTTTTTGGAGGTGTGGTCCACGACCAAAGTTCTTCCGGACAAACGCTTTTTATTGAGCCAAAACAAATCGTGGAGGCAAATAACCGACTGCGGCAGCATCAAATCGCTGAACGGTCAGAAATCGAACGGATTTTAGCAGAACTTTCCGCAGCATTGGTTCCTCACCGCAAGGATATTTTGCACAATGCCTATGTGTTGGGAAAATTAGATTTTATGAATGCCAAAGCCCGTTTTGCCAAAGAAGTCCAAGGAGTTGTTCCGCAAATCAGTCCGGAAAATCACGTGGTTTTCAAGCACGCCCGCCATCCACTGATTGACAGTGAAAAGGTTGTGGCAAATGATATCACGATTGGTAAGGAGTACCAGGCAGTCGTGATTACCGGACCAAATACCGGTGGGAAAACAATCACCCTGAAGACCTTGGGCTTGCTGCAATTAATGGGACAGGCTGGTTTGCCCATCCCAGCGGATGAAGAAAGCCAGATGGGAATTTTTACAGAAATTTTTGCAGATATCGGGGATGAACAGTCCATCGAACAAAGTCTGTCGACTTTTTCTTCCCATATGACCACGATTGTTAACGTTTTGGAAAAAGTTGATGCCCACAGCCTAGTACTTTTTGATGAGCTTGGTGCAGGAACCGACCCACAAGAAGGTGCAGCGCTGGCGATTTCAATTTTAGATGAATTAGGTGCAAAATCTGCCTATGTGATGGCGACTACCCATTATCCGGAACTGAAAGTTTATGGATATAATCGGGCGAATACCATCAATGCCAGCATGGAATTTGATGTGGATACATTGAGTCCTACCTATCGTTTGCTGATTGGTGTTCCGGGACGAAGCAATGCCTTTGAGATTTCGAAGCGGTTGGGTCTGCCTCAAAATATCATTGATGAAGCCCGACAAATCATGGACGGCGAAAGCCAAGACTTGAATGAAATGATTGCAGATTTGGAAAATCGCCGCAAAATGACGGAAACAGAGTATTTAGAAGTTCGTCACTATGTGGAGGAAGCGCAAAAACTCCACGGAGATTTAAAAGAGGCTTACAGCTTTTTCTTCGATGAAAGAGAAACTGAAATGAAAAAAGCACGGGAGAAAGCCAATGAAATCGTGGAACAAGCCAAAGAAGAAGCCGAGAAAATTATCTCTGATCTGCGAAAAATGCAGCTGGCTGGCGGTCAGACAAAAGTAAAAGAACATGAGCTGATCGATGTACGGACAAAATTAGGTAATCTCCATCAAGAAGAGCAGTTGAAGAAAAATAAAGTACTGCAAAAAGCCAAACAAGCTAAGAAATTAAAAGCTGGAGATGAAGTACTCGTCACCTCTTACGGACAGCGGGGCATCCTGTTGCAAAAAAAAGGCGAGCAATGGCAAGTACAATTGGGAATTTTAAAAATGACGTTGCCGGAAACCGATCTTCAGTCTGTTGCACCGGCAAAAGAACCCGTTCAACGCATCGTAAATTCCGTTCGTTCAGCAAGCAGTGCCCCAGTTCCCAATCAATTAGATTTGCGGGGCAAGCGGTATGAAGAAGCGCTAAACGAAGTCGATCAATATTTGGATGCTGCCATTTTGGCAGGATATCCACAGGTGACGATCGTTCACGGAAAGGGAACCGGTGCCTTGCGTCAAGGAATCACCGAATATTTGAAAAACCATTCCAGCGTGAAGAAATTTGAATTTGCTCCAGCAAATCAAGGCGGGAACGGAGCAACTATTGTGACCTTTAAGTAGTCTTACTATTTGTAAGCAAGAAATTAGGAAGAAAAAAAGGTCAATGCTATAATTGATTCAGATAATAAAGAGGAGGCCAGAAAAAATGGCAAAAGCAATTACAGATAAAACTTTTTCTGAAGAAACAGATAAGGGGTTAGTGTTGATCGATTTTTGGGCAACATGGTGTGGTCCTTGTCGCATGCAAGCACCAATCTTAGAACAATTAGCGGAAGAATACGATGAAGATGAATTCCGAATCGTAAAAATGGATGTAGATGAAAATCCAGAAACACCCGCATCTTTTGGAATCATGAGTATTCCAACCTTGTTATTGAAAAAAGACGGCGAAGTTGTAGAAAAAGTCGTCGGTGTTCATACAAAAGACCAATTGAAACAATTGATCGCAGCCCACGCATAAAAAATGTAAAAATAAAGGCTCTTTGTCAAATAGTGTTGTTTTGAATTAAATCTGGAAAAGAGAGCATTCCGGTGTTCTCTTTTTTTGTTATTTAAATGATTATACAGAGATTCTGCTGAATAAGAATTCTCTTGCGCAGGTGGCGGAAAGTACGAAAACCAAAAGCAATCCGTTTGATCACTTTGATTAAATTATTTTTCCCTTCAAGCTTGCCGTTGGAATAAGGGTATTTTAAGGCGTTGCAAATCGCTATTCTGTGTTTGTTTAGGTAAAGAATTGCCTTTTTAAACTCCTGATTTAAATGCACTGGAAGGGTATCTATTAAGTTGAAAAAGGTCGTGTGGTCCTTATTTTCGAAGGATTCTAAAAGATCTTGGTAAACGTCATAACTTTCTCTTAACTCTGGATTGATTGATAATAGATGGTC